>JAAYKA010000065.1 GCA_012522635.1 Candidatus Cloacimonadota bacterium | reverse complement strand
CCTTTCGGGGGTGGGAAAAGGGTGTCAAAAACAATACAAAAGCCGCTTTCAAGAAACGACCCTCTATATATATAGGGGCAGAATTGGGCGCTTTGTCAAGGGTTTTCGCTTTTTTTCACGCAGATTACGCTGATTTTTTTGTGTCACGCAGATTACGCCGATTACGCCGATTTTTAAATAGATTAGGGATGCACAGGATGCTCCGGATGAATCCGGTGTTCCGGCGCTACAACGTAAAAAATCCCTTTTTTATCATCCCAATCCTGTGTATCCCTAATCTATTAAGAATCATGGCCTGGATTCTTCGCTTCGCTCGGAATGACGCGTCTGGTCTGGGTTTGGGTGGTCGTGGGCGGAGGGCTACAAGCCTGTGGGAACACCGGTTTCAACCGGTCGGACCGCCGGATTTATCCGGTGGAAAAGGTGGCGTGTTTTCCTCTTTGTGCCGAATGAATTCGGCACCTACGACCGGATGAATCCGGTGCTCCGGCATGGGCTGGATTTCTCGCTGCGCTCGAAATGACGGGTCGGGGCGGGTTTGAGTGGTCGTGGGCGGAGTCTGGGTGGTCGGAAGGATATTGTGCCAGATGAATCTGGCACCAACGACCGGATGAATCCGGTGTTCCGACGAGTCTATCGCTGGCGCTCAGGATGACGGGTCGGCGCGGGGTTTGAGTGGTCGTGGGCGGAGTTGGGTGGTCGGCAGAACACTGTGCCAGATGAATCTGGCACCTACGACCGGATGAATCCGGTGTTCCGGCGAGCCTATCGCTGACGCTCAGAATGACGGGTTGGTTCGGGGTTGGGTGGTGAAGTGGAGATTCCTGGACAGTCAAAAAAAAACCTTGCCAAAAATACGGCAGACAATATGATGGGTTTATAAACCTGAGATGAGGGATACGTTCCGGCATCGAGGGAGGCGAAATCCCCCGGACAGAACTGTATCTTTCTCCCAAAAAAAATATCAACACAGGAGAAATATATGGAGCCCAAAAGACACGTTGTCACCATTGTGGTGGAAGATGTAGGCGCGGCGTTCAACCCCGTTTCGGAGCTAATCCACAAATTTGCCTCCCACATTTTGATGAGGGTGGGCTATCCCATGCGCGATAAAAACGTGTCCGTCATCTTTTTGGTGGTCGAAGCGGACATGGACACCCTCGGCTCTTTCTCTGGTAAACTCGGCCAAATCAGGTCTGTAAACGTAAAAACAATAACATTGAAGATATAAAATGGAGAAAAAATGAAAATCAGCACCGAAGGCTTGAAATCCTTTATCCCCACGGCAAAAATTGAAGAATTGATTGCCAGCGAAGCCCACGCCCCGGAATCCCGCATCCGCGAGATAATCGCCAAATCCCTTGATAAAAACCGGCTGGACCCAGACGAAACGGCTGCTCTCGTCAGCGTTAAAGACCCCGAATTGAGACAGCTCATCCTCGATGGCGCCCACGAACTCAAGGAACGCATCTACGGCAATCGTATCGTGCTTTTCGCCCCGCTCTATGTGGGTAACGAATGTATAAACGACTGCGTCTATTGCGGTTTCCGCATCTCAAACAAGGAATGTGTGCGAGCCACGCTTTCCCACGACCAGTTGATTCACGAAACCGAATCCCTGGTGGAAGCCGGTCACAAACGCCTGATTATGGTCTATGGCGAACACCCAAAATATTCCCCGGAATACATCGCCGAAACGGTGCAGACGGTTTACGACACCAAATATAAAAAGGGCGAGATTCGCCGCGTGAATATCAACGCCGCGCCGCTGGACATCGAAGGCTTCCGGACTGTGAAATCCGTCGGAATCGGAACCTACCAGATTTTTCAGGAAACCTATCACCAGCCCACCTATGAAAGGCTTCATCCCAGCGGGCCTAAAAGCAACTATCTCTGGCGTTTGGACGGCCTCGACCGCGCCATGCAAGCCGGAATTGACGACATGGGTATCGGCGCCCTCATGGGACTTTACGATTGGAAATTCGAGGTTTTGGGCCTGCTCTACCACACCATCCACCTCGAGGAAAGATTCGGCGTCGGACCCCACACCATCTCCTTCCCACGCATCGAACCCGCCATCGGTACAGACTTTGCCACCCATCCGCCCTACCAGGTTTCAGACGAGGATTTCAAGCATCTCGTGGCGGTTCTGCGCCTCAGCGTGCCCTACACCGGGATGATTCTCACCGCCCGCGAACCCATCGCCGTCCGCAACGAAATCCTGCGCTACGGCGTTTCCCAGATTGACGCCGGCTCCAGTATCGGAGTGGGCGATTATTCCGCCAAAAACGACGAATCCAAAAAGAAAAGCCAATTCGTTTTGGGCGATACCCGCAGCCTCGACGACGTGATTTACGAGCTCGCCAAGGGCGGCTACATCCCTTCATTCTGTACCAGTTGCTATCGTGCCGGACGTACCGGGGAACACTTCATGGAATTTGCCGTACCCGGTTTTGTGAAGCGTTTCTGCACGCCCAACGCCCTGCTCACCTTCGCCGAATATCTCTATGACTTTTCCTCCGAACGCACCTTGAAAGCGGGTTTGGAACTCATCAACAACGAACTTGCCAAGATTGAGGATGAAAACATGCGCCAAGCCGTCACCCAGAAATTGGGGGAAATGAAGGAAGGAACGCGGGACCTCTATTTCTAAGCAAAGCCCCGCGGATACTGGATTAAACCCTGCTGAGCCTAATCAGTGGGCAATATCCAATCCAGGCGGGTGACAGAAAACCCATAGAGCTGGTTTTTATCCAGCGTTAAAAGTTCGGCCAGGACGTCGTAAAGCGATGGACTGGCCAAGCTTTTTCCGATTAACAGACGGTTGTTTTGCCATTGGGTGGAAACAATAATCTCGCGTAAATCGTAGGTCTTGCTGCGTTTGGGTGTGGTTTTGGTGAACAGGTGGGATTCGCTTGCCAAAAACTCTTCTAGACGCTCTTGGATTGTCGCCACCAGCTCCTGAGGAATATCGATGATTACAACCTCCCCGCTGGGAACCCTACCCTTGCCGTGAATCAGTTCGCTGTCCAAAAATCTCAGTTCTGGAATCCCACGGACGTTGAAGGCGGCGGCGATTTCCTCCTTGGAAGGTCGGCTCCAAAAGGAAATATCACAATATTCGCAAACGCTTTCCACCCCCAAAGGCAGGGGCGGACAGAGGCTCACCCTCGGATGAGGCGAAAACCCCTCGGTGAAAACCGTTGGTAAGGGCATCTGACCGATGAAGCGGAACAACATCCTCATCCAATCCAGGTGTGAAATGAAGCGCAGAACGCCTTCCTTGGCATACCAGAGGCGGAACCGGTGTTGTTGCTTGCCTTTTGAGGGCAGGAAGGATATCGTCCCCTGGCTCAGCGGCTCGCTCGGCGGAGCCAGGATGGTTTGCAGTTCATCCCCGCAAATTCCACAATCCGAACACACTTTCCTGCAATCCGGGGTACTTTCCCCACGCATGGCTTTTGCCCATTCTTCACGCAGAAAATCCTTGGTGATACCCAGGTCGATAAAGTCCCAGGGCAGAGGAGCTTCCAGCGCTTTTTCCCCCAGATATTGGTTCATTTCCAGCCCCGTTTCCTCAAACGCGGCGTCCCAGATGGAAAAATTAAAATGTTCGTTCCAGCCGTCAAAACGGGCGCCATTTTCCCAAGCTTTACGGATGGCTTTCCCCACCTTCTCATCCCCCCGCGAAAATACGGCTTCCAGGATGGAACTCTCTATGGTGTGGTATTTTATGCGGATGTTACGTTGACGGAAAAAAGCCTGTTTCACGCTCAGACAACGCCTCAGAATCTCTTCCCGTGAAAGCATGGACGCCCACTGGAAGGGTGTGAAAGGTTTCGGCACGAAGGGGGAGAGGGTCACGCTAATCTGTAAACGCTTGTCCAGCGCGGCGATACGGCGAATCAACCCCGTGATGGCTTCGATATCCTCGTCTGTTTCTGTGGGCAGCCCCACCATGAAATAGAGCTTAACCCTCTGCCAGCCGAGCCCGATGGCGATTTTCACTCCCCTCAGGATATCCTCTTCCGTGATGTTTTTGTTGATAACATCGCGCAAACGCTGGGAACCCGCTTCCGGAGCCACTGTCAGCCCCTCGCGTCCCAGTTCACTGAGGAGTTCCACGGTCTCATGGTTAAGCGCGTCCACCCGCAGGGAAGGCAGGGAAATATGGGTTCTGTCCGTATCCACGCTCTTCAGAAGTCCCTGCAAAAGCTCCGTCACCCGGCTGTAATCCCCGCTGGAGAGCGAAAGTAAACCCGCGTCGTCCCAGCCGCTTAGCTCGATTTCATTGAGGATTTCCTTCTGAACCGAACCCGCATCTCGTTCCCGTACAGGGCGATAGAAATATCCAGCGTGACAGAAGCGGCAGCCTCGCGAACAACCGCGCATTATCTCCGCCACACAGCGATTGTGGGTGGCGAGTTGCCAGGATAGGATTTGAGGACTGTGGAGTTGATGGCCAAGGGCGAAGGAAGCGAATTTCCGCCCCACAATCGTTTTCCCTTCATCAAGCGCCGGAACCCAACAGCCCGCTACCTTGGAAAGCTCTTCCAGCCTCTCTTTACGGGCTGAAACGCGCTTGAAAACCTCCGCCATCTCGATGATGGCTTCCTCCGCTTCGCCGATGAAAAACACATCCACAAAGTCTGAAAGAGGAAGCGGGTTGGTGGCGCAGGGTCCTCCCGCCATGATGATGGGCTGGCTTTCGTCGCGTTCTTCACGGCTGAGCGGTATTCCCGCCAAAGGCAATGTTTCCAAGAGGTTGGAATAGGTGAGTTCGCTCTGCAGGGTCACGCCCACGAGGTCAAAATCCCCCAGTGGACGCCGGCTTTCCAAGCCAAAAAGTGGAAGCTCTTTCCGCCGTAGAAGCTCAATCATATCCACCCAGGGAAGATAGGCCCTGTCTGCCATCACGCCGTCAACGCGATTGCAGATGGAATAAAGAATTTTGATGCCCAGATGCGAGACGCCCACCTCATAAACATCGGGATAAACAAAGCAAAAATTCACATCCTGCCAGTCTTTACGGACGGCGTTAATCTCGTGGTCGATATAGCGCGAAGGCTTTTCCACGAGGGGGAGCAGGGCTTCGAAGCGTACTTCCGGCATGGGCTTAATGTGAGCGGATGCCAATGTTTATCTGGTGTTCATCGCCCCAACGGATGAGCGATTGACAGGCTGGGTTGTCCAAAAGCTGCGCTTTGGCTTCCTTGGTTGCGTCTGGAAAATCTTCCAAAGTCTCGTCGTAATGACATTCCTGAAGGTAAAAACTATCTCCAGGCCTCAGGAGTTTGCGGATTCGCTCCATATCCTCCCAATCGAAAATCCTCTCGAAAAAGGTGGTGCGAAATTCATAGGGCTTGCCGCTTTCACGCAAAATATCCATGCTGAAAAGGATGTGATTCATCGGTACGGACGAACGCGAAATCAGCCGGTAAAGCTCCGGCGGAGCCTTCAAATCCATCGCCCAATAATCCACAAGCTCCTCATCCGCAAGGCGTTGTAAAACCTCCGGATGGGAGCCGTTCGTGTCCAGCTTCACCAAGAATCCAATGTATTTAAGCTGGCGGATAAAGCGTACCAAATCGGGCTGAAGCGTCGGCTCGCCGCCGGTCACCACCACCGCGCCCAGCTTCCCCTGCCGCTTTCTCAGAAAATCCAAAACCTTGCCCGTGGAGAGCGGTTTCCCAAAGCGGGAGGGGTCAACCAATTCCGGATTATGACAATAGGGACAGCGGAAATTACATCCCTGCGTGAAGATAATGGCGGCGAGCTGTCCGGGATAATCCAACAGCGAAAACTTTTGAAAGCCGCCAATCTTCATTTTCTATTCACAAAACCTGATGTCGCGAACCGCCGGGGCTGTTTTCACGCGTATTTTTGATGGTGTCGAAGGTCGTTCTCATCTTAAATTCGGCTTTTTTGCCCTCGTTCCATTGCGAAACCGGCCTCAGATAGCCCACGATGCGTGAAAAAACCTCGGTTTGTTTCTGACAGGTGGGACAGGTGTGCTGTTCGCCAACGAGATAGCCATGAACGGGACAAATGCTGAATGTGGGCGAAAAAGTGAAGTAGGGAAGGTGATAGCTGTCACAGATGGTTTTCACCAGTTTGCGGATGCTCTCACCGTGTTCAACTCTCTCTCCGCCAAAGATATGCAACACCGTTCCCCCGGTATATTTGGTCTGAAGCTCGTCCTGAAGGTCCAAAACCTCGAAAATATCGTCGGAAAAATTCACCGGAAGCTGGGAACTGTTCGTATAAAACGGCGTGTCCGACCCACAATTCGCGCAGATAATATCCGGATGAAATTTCTTGTCCAAAATGGCGAGCCGATAGCTGGTTCCCTCTGCTGGCGTGGCTTCCAGGTTATAGTTGGTTTCTGTTTCCTCCTGGATTTCCACCAGGCGTCCCCTCAGATAATCCATCACCTTCAGCGCGAAAAGCCGCCCATCCTCGGTTCCCAGATTCTTGCCCAAAAAGTTCATCGCCGCTTCGTTCATGCCAATGATTCCCACGGTGGAAAAATGGTTTTTCCAATATTCCAAAAAGCGCTCATAGATGTTTTTCAAGTAGAAACGCGTATAGGGATAAAGCCCGTTAAGCGTATATCTTTCCAATATCTTACGCTTGATTTCCAAACTGTTTTTGGCGATTTGGAGATTCTCCTCCAACAGCGCGAAAAATTCCTCCTCACTCTTGGCGCGATAGCCGATGCGGGGAAGGTTCAGCGTCACCACTCCGATGGAACCGGTCAGCGGATTCGCCCCAAACAGCCCGCCACCTCTGGCTTCCAGCTTGCGCGTATCCAGCCGCAGGCGACAACACATCGAGCGCGCGTCGTTGGGGTCGAGGTCGGAATTCACAAAGTTCGAAAAATACGGAATCCCATATTTCGCGGTGGCTTCCCAAAGATAGCTGAGCTTGGGGTCGCTCCAATCGAAGTCCTTGGTAATATTATAGGTTGGGATGGGGAAGGTGAACACTCTTCCTTTGGCGTCGCCCTCAATCATCACCTCCAAAAAGGCCTGATTCAACATATCCATTTCGGCGCCAAATTCCCCGTAGGTCTCTTTTTGCTCCTCACCGCCGATGATAACCGGCGTATCCTTATAGATATCGGGTGGGAGGAGGTCCAGCGTGATGTTCGTAAAAGGCGTCTGAAAACCCACGCGGGTGGGGACGTTGATGTTGAAAATGAATTCCTGAAGCGCCTGTTTCACCTCGGTATAATCCAGCCCATCATGGCGGATAAAGGGCGCCAAAAGCGTGTCAAAATTGGAAAAAGCCTGCGCTCCCGCCGCTTCGCCCTGAAGGGTGTAAAAGAAATTCACAATCTGTCCCAAGGCGCTGCGGAAATGCCTTGCTGGTGAGCTTTCCACCTTTCCTTCCGCCCCGCAAAATCCAGTTTTCAACAGGTCCATCAAATCCCAACCCACACAATAAACCGAAAGCTGGCCCAAATCGTGGATATGAATGTCGCCCTCAAGGTGGGCGCGACGAATTTCGGGAGGATATATCTTGTTCAGCCAGTAGGTTTTACTGATTTCACTGGCGATATAATTATTCAAACCCTGGAGGGAATACGCCATGTTCGAATTCTCATTCACCTGCCAATCCAGCTTTTCCAGATATTGGTCAATCAGTTGAACCCCGCCGGTGTTGAACATATCCCGGATGCGGGCGTGTTGGTCGCGATATATAATGTATGCCTTGGCGGATTTTTTATAGGGAGAAGCCAAAAGAACCTCTTCCACAATGTCCTGAATGCGTTCCACTTCCGGAATCGCGTCGTCGATAATCTGAGCCGCCAGATTAACCACCCGCGCGCTCAAAACCTCCGCCGCGTCCAGCTCGAATTCACCTGTAGCCTCGCCCGCCTTATGAATGGCGCGCACAATTTTTTGCTTGTCAAAAACGACAATATTCCCGTTGCGTTTCCGGATTTTCGAAAACATCAAAAACCTCCCTTGCGGTCTATATCTATAATCTCTTTATTTATCAATGTCTTATGAATTTACAATCCACTTTAAGCTCTTTGCGTTCAGAGCCAATACATCCACATAATTAGGAACTTAGCGATTCTGTCAAGCCATATTTGCCCTTTTTTGTGAACTTCTGTGGACACTTTTCCATAATCCTGTGGGTATCAGCCTAATGAGGCTCAAAAATTCTTTTTCCAGCCCCGAAGCCAATCCCAAGGCCACCCTGAACCAGCCACCTTCCCCAGGCTGAAAATCTCTCTCCTTTCCCGGCCTTCCTTTCACCCCCAAAAGCTTGCCAATTCAGCCTCGGCGGCTTCTGTGCAAGATTCTGATTGACACAAACTGCGGGGACGCCAGTCTTGGCGCATGATTAAGCTGAAATGGAATGGAACCCGCCTTTCCGAGAGCCCCGAGCTGCCCGGTGGCTGGGTGTTTTTTTGTTTTCGTCAGGCCGGAGAGCCGCTCTGGTGCGGAATCACCCCGAATCTGGCTGTCCGCCTGAATTTCATCCGGAAAAAAGCGGAAATCGACACCCGCTTTGCCGAAATCGCGGCACTGGCGGACACCCTCGAACTGGAAACCCAGCCGCGAAGCGTGGACGCCCTCATCCGCCTCAAACTTTTCTTGAGCCAAAACAACCTTCCCCACCAACAGATGATGCAGCCCAGCCGGGATTACGCCTACCTCGCGCTCGACGCCCACCGCTTTCCTTTCGTCACCCAAAAAGACGACACCAACGACAGTTGGACCTACGCCGGACCCTGGCGGGGACGCTTTTTCCTCTATGAAATCATGGACAGCCTGAGCCGAATCCTGAAGCTACCCTATTGCGAGACAAACACTTATCCCTGTCAAAAACTGGACGACGGAATCTGTAATGGCTGGTGTCTGGCGCTGGAAAATGGCGACGAAGCCACCCTGTACAAGCTCCATAACCTCCTGCGCGAAGCCTATTTACACCCTCAAAACGGAATTCTGGAAATGGTCGCCGTGGAGCGGGTAAAATATTTCAACGACCTCGATTTTGCCAAAGCCGACCTTCTGGATGAGGAAATCGAACGCCTCGAAAGCTATCGCGACTGGCTCAATTTCCTCTACGTCACCAAATCCCTGAGCTGGGAGGATGAGGGTTTTGGCGTTGAAAACGGCGTCCTGCGCTGGTGTGAAGTCAATGGAATCCGCCACGATTTCCACCCCAAGGAGACTCAATACCGCGAAAATGAGACGCTTGCCATCAATCTAACTGATACAGACGAAAGACGTTTGCTATACGAATATCATGTAAAACATCGTAAAGGATGATGTATGTTCAACCAAATCAAGAAATTGGATATTGTTTTCAAAAGCCAGCGGGGTAAGGTCAGAGACATCTTTGACCTGGGGGAAACCCTCCTGATTGTCACCAGCGATCGCGTTTCCGCCTTCGATGTGGTCTTTCCCCAAACTTTGACCGGAAAAGGCGCCATCCTCAATCAAATCGCCGTTCACGCCTTCAAGCTGACTGCCCCCCTCGTCCCAAACCATTTCATCACCGACGACGTTGACGCCTATCCCCATGCTCTCAAACGCTTTAAACCTTACCTGGAGGGGCGTAGTATGCTGGTGAAAAAGCTGAAAATTATCCCCTTCGAGTGTATCGTCCGCGGCTATCTCAGCGGCTCTGCCTGGGCGGAATACAAAGTCTCCAAAAGCGTTGGTGGCTTGCCCTTACCTCCCAAAATGCGCGAAAGCGAAGCCTTCCCCGAGCCCATTTTCACGCCCTCCACCAAAGCCGACCAGGGCCACGATGAAAACATCACTTTCCTCCAGATGCGCGAATCCATGGACCCCGCTCTGGCTGACCTCGCCCGCGATTATTCCCTCAAATTATACACCTGGGCCCACGCCAAACTGAAGGAAAAAGGTATCATTTTGGCGGACACCAAGTTCGAATTCGGGCTTTTGGACGGCGAACTCCTCCTGGGTGATGAAGCTCTAACTCCCGATTCATCAAGGTTTTGGGATTCATCTCAATACAGCCTCGGAAAAACCCCCGCCAGTTTCGACAAACAAATCATCCGCGACCACCTCACCCGTATCGGCTGGAACAAAAAACCACCCGCGCCGCTTTTACCACCTCACATCATCCAAAAAACAATGGACCGCTATCAACAAATCCGGGACATCATTCTGGGAGGAATCGATTGAAAGAAATGACAATTTGTATCGTTGACGACGAGGAGAGCATCGTTTTATCACTTCGGGAACAGCTCCGGGCTTCCTGCCCCAACTGGACAATTTGCGGCTTCTATAACGGCCTGGACGCCCTCCACGAGGTCATCGCGGGAAACATCGACCTCGTCATCACCGACATCGCCATGCCCGATATGGACGGCTACGAGCTTTTTTCCCGCGTCAAAGCCCACGACCCCGCCCTGCCGGTGATAATGATGACCGGCTTTGGCTACGACCCCGACCACGTCCTTTTACGCTCCAAAACCGACGGCCTGAAAGACGTTTTATTCAAACCCTTCGATGTGGAAAAACTCATCGCCCTCATCGATGCCAAATTTGGCGGGGAATGCTGATTGAATCTACAAGAGCTGGCGCGCCGACACCTTCACCAACGCAGCGCTCTCAGCCATCTGCTTCTCCCTTTGGGAAACCTCAACGCCGCGCTTCAAACCCTGCGCCGAAGCCGCTTTCAAGGCTGGCGCGCTCCCTGCCGGGTGGTCAGTGTGGGAAATCTGGGGAGCGGAGGTAGCGGAAAAACCCCTTTTTGCGTCTATTTGGCGCTCTTACTCCAGGAAATGGGCATCAAAGTCGCGCTCTCTCATCGTGGCTGTGGCGGAAGCCGGGAACGCTTTCCCAGCCTCGTTTCCAACCGCTCAAACATCATCCTGGGCGTCAAAGATTCCGGTGACGAAGCCCAGCTTTTGGCTCAAAAACTTCCCGGAATCCCCGTCGTGGTGGGGAAGAGGCGGGTGGCGGCGATTTCCTTGCTTTTGGCGGAATATCCCGACCTCGATGTGGTGATTCTGGACGATGGTTTCCAACACCTCAAAATCGCCCGCGACCTCGATTTGGTCTGCTTCGACGCCAAACTTGGCCTCGGAAACGGACGCGTCATTCCCGCCGGTTGGCTGCGTGAACCCCTCTCGGCTCTCCAAAGCGCGGACGCCCTGGTTTTAATCCAAAAAGAAGCCCAAACCCCATCCCTGGGAAACCTCCCCGCCAGCGCCAGAACCGCCCTCAAATGCTTCTATCAAGCCCTCGATGTCATTGACTCCCAGGGAAATGCCTTTCCTCTCGACATCCTCCAAAACCGAAAACTAGTCCTGATTTCTTCCATCGCGCTGCCGGATTCTTTCGAGGACAGCGTCCACGCTCTCGGTCTCAACTGGGAAACCCATTTCCGCTTTCCCGACCATCATCCTTTCTCCCAGCCCGCCGAAATCGACCCCATCCTCCAGGCTCTTGGCGACGACGGCGTTCTGCTCTGCACGGAAAAGGATTTACCCAAACTCGCCCTCCATAAATCCCTGAACCCTTTGGCCCTCAGAATGAAACTTGTCTGCGCTGATGAACCCCGCTTGAAGCGGCTGGTGTTGGAAAAAGTGCGGGATGGCGACTGATGGAACACCGGTTTTAAGGTTCACGCGGATTAGCGCAGAAAAAATGTCACGCAGATTACGCCGATTACGCCGAACCAACGCGTTATCCTGGGTTTGGGTGGCAAAGTGGAGACTGTTGGAGCACCGGTTTCAACCGGTCGGACCCGCCGGATTTATCCGGTGAAAAAAGGTGGCGGGTTTTCCTCTTTGTGCCGAATGAATTCGGCACCTACGACCGGATAAATCCGGTGTTCCGGCGCTACAACGTAAAAATCCCTTTTTTATCATCCCAATCCTGTGTATCCCTAATCTATTAAGAATCATGGCCTGGATTCTTCGCTGGCGCTCAGAATGACGCATGGGCGCGGGTTTTCTGCCTAAAGGGCGGAGTTGGGTGGTCGGCAGAACATTGTGCCAGATGAATCTGGCACCAACGACCGGATGAATCCGGTGCTCCATCCACGCTATCGGCGCTATCTGCGTTTTTTTCTGCGCTAATCCGCGGGAACCCTAAAACGCTAAAACCCCGCATCCAGCAATTCATACCCCTTCACCATCGGCAAAAGCCTCGCCTCCACCGCTCTTTTCACGCTCCGACAGGGAAGCGCGCCATCCTCAATATCCGCGCGTGTGATATGCTCCAAATCGAGCTGCGGATACAGCCCCGCCATCGCATACATCATCATCAGATAGGCGTTATACCAGGTGACGATGTTCGGACCATCAAAGTTTTTGCGGCGGTAAAGATCCGCGTAAACCCGAAGGTCATTGCAAAAACCCTCGGACGGGTTCAAAGAGCGCAGATTTTTCGCAATCGTCGCGAATCTGCGGTTTTGCGTGGATTCCCTGGGTTTGGCGTAAGTCCTGCACAACATACGCTTTAGCCGGGGATTGTAGTAGTAAATCAGGCCATCACACTTTCCCTGATAAGCCTGAATCATGTTTTTGAAAGTTACCTTCATTTTTTATCCTCCCTAATTTTTTTGTTCTTAAAAATGACTCCAACTGCCTGTAAAGCCATACTTTAGACAATCCCAAGGCCTCCAAAAAACATCAAAACAATCATTTCGGAAGTGTTTGGGATGAGTTCAGCTTGTCTTTAGTATCTAAGCAAGATTCCCCTCCATATATAGTGGGTAACAAAATTGGGTTTCCCGCAGATATTCGCTGAAAAAAACGCGGATTGCGCCGAGGGTTCACGCAGATTACGCCGATAACGCTGATTTATATATAGCTTACGAAAGCGCCGGAACACCGAATTCATTCGGTCGTTGGTGCCAGATTCATCTGGCACATGAAACAAGTCCACCATCCTTTTCACCGGATAAATCCGGCGGTACGACCGGTTGAAACCGGTGCTCCAACAGTCGCCATTTCACCTCCCAAACCCGCGCCAGACCGTCATTCCGAACGCACGTGAGAAATCCAGGCCTTGCCGGAGCACCGGATTCATCCGGTCGTTGGTGCCAGATTCATCTGGCACAATAAACAAACCGCCACACTTTTCCACCGGATTCATCTGGGACAATAAACAAACCGCCACACTTTTCCACCAGATTCATCTGGCACATGAAACAAGTCCACCATCCCTTCCACCGGATAAATCCGGCGGTACGACCGGTTAAAACCGGTGCTCCAACAGTCGCCACTTCACCATCCAAACCAGCGCCAGACCGTCATTCCGAACGCACGTGAGGAATCCAGTCCTTCTTTATGTCCTTTACCTCCACCCTCCACCAAGCCTGCTTATTATATATCCATGTTCCGCAAGGGATTATGCGAATAATAAGCAGGGGATAAAATGGCGTGCTTATTATTAACCCCATACGTATCAGTGAGTTATGCGAATAATAAGCAAATAAGCACGCTCTATTCCCCCCGGAGAGGAGTGGTTGTAAATGCTATATTATATATAGATAATAAAAAATAAAACTATATAATAATATAATAATATATCTATATACCATATATACAATTACACATCTACCTTTTTGCATCATCTCCCTAAGCCCAGCTTTCCAATAGAGAGCCTGTTTTTGCTTATTATTCGTGTATCTGCATGCAGGATAAAGGCTTATCATTAAGCAAGATAAAAAGCGCCTTGCTTATTATTCGATTGTGAGGATTCTCACCAAGCAGCATGCCCCCCTCCGGGGAATAGAGAGTGCTTTTCTGCTTATTATTCGTGTATCTGTTTGCAGGATAGATAGTTATCATTAAGCAAGGGGGAAAGTGACTTGCTTATTATTCAAAAAAAGGGAGAGGATTTACCTCTCCCACAGTATTTTGCGTTAGTGCATCATTACTG
>JAAYKA010000064.1 GCA_012522635.1 Candidatus Cloacimonadota bacterium | reverse complement strand
GTCTTGATTTGGCCGGTGTTCATCGCCACGGCGAGGTCGGCAATAAAGGTGTCTCCAGTTTCACCGCTGCGATGGCTCACCACGCAGGTCCAGCCAGCTTTGTGGGCGGTGTTGATGGCGTCCAGGGTTTCTGTGACGCTGCCAATCTGGTTCAGCTTGATGAGGACGCTGTTCGCGGCTTTTTCCTTGATGGCGCGCTTGATGATGGCGGGATTTGTGACCAAGAGGTCGTCACCCACAATCTGGATTTTGTTGCCCAGAACCGCGGTCATCTTTTTCCAGCCGTCCCAGTCGTTTTCAGCCAAGCCGTCTTCGATGGAAGCGATGGGATATTTGGTCACCATTTCCTCCCAGTAGGCAATCATGTCGTCGGTGCTGAAATCCTTGCCTTCAAAGAAGTAGGTGCCATTTTTCCAAAAGCTGGAAGCGGCGGCGTCCAAGGAGATGAATACATCCTCACCACCTTTGTAGCCGGCTTTTTCGATGGCTTCCATAATCACTTTGAGGGCTTCCTCGTTGTTATCCAAATTCGGCGCGAATCCGCCTTCGTCACCAACGCCGGTTGCCAGTCCGCGACCGATCAAAATCTTTCTGAGAGCGTGGAAAATTTCGGCGTTCATCCGGATGGCTTCACGGAAGTTTTTCGCGCCCAGGGGCATAATCATGAATTCCTGGATGTCAACGTTGTTGTCGGCATGTTCGCCGCCATTGATGATGTTGCTCATCGGCACGGGCAGGGTGAGGGCGTTCACACCGCCCAAATAGCGGTAGAGCGGCAAATCCAGCTCGGCAGCGCTGGCGCGCGCGGCTGCCATGGAGACTGCCAAAATCGCGTTCGCGCCCAGTTTTTCCTTGTTATCGGTGCCGTCCAGTTTCAGCATTTCCATATCCAACTGCGCCTGGTTTGAAGATTCCATTCCGCTGATGGCGGGGGCAATGATGCTATTGACGTTATCCACGGCTTTAAGGGTGCCTTTGCCACCGTAGCGGGATTTATCACCATCCCGAAGTTCGATGGCTTCGCGTTCTCCAGTGGAAGCTCCGCTGGGCACTCCGGCGCGTGCGGTGATGCCTGTTTCGAGGTGGACATCTGCTTCCACGGTCGGGTTACCGCGTGAATCCAGTATTTCCCGTCCCTTGATTAGTATAATTTCGGACATTGTTTGTACTCCTATGGGTGTTTTATTTTTGGAAAATATTTGCCAAGGTTTTCACCGAGCCCAGCAGGGCTGATGATTCGTAGGGAACCACCACGGTTTTATCACCTTGTTTTGTAACTTCTTGGAACGCGGCAACATACTTCAGCGCGATGAGATATTGGGCTGGGTCTGTTCCGCTGCCTTTCACAGATTCGGCAATGAGTTGGATGGATTTGCGTTCGGCTTCCGCCACCAGCAATTTTGCCTGGGCTTCACCATCGGCACGGGCGATTTTTGCCTGTTTTTCACCTTCCGCCACTCGGATTTGATATTCACGCTCACCGTCTGCCTGCAGGATTTTGGCACGTTTATCGCGTTCGGCGCGCATTTCTTTTTCCATGGCGGTGCGAATCTCCTCCGGAGGCAGGATTTCCTGCAGTTCAACGCGGTTCACCTTCACGCCCCATTTGTCGGTGGCGTCATCCAAAATATCGCGCAGTTTGGCGTTGATGATGTCCCTGGAGGTGAGGGTGTAGTCCAAAGTCAATTCACCAATCACGTTACGCAGCGAGGTTTGGGTCAGTTTTTCGATTGCCTCGGGGAGGTTGCCAATCTCGTAAACCGATTTGTAGGGGTCGGTTATCTGGAAGTAGAGCAAGGCGTTGATGTTTATGGAAACGTTGTCGCTGGTGATAACATTTTGGCGGGGAAAATCGTAGACGGTTTCACGCAGGTCGATGCGATTTTCCTGTTTTTGGGTCACAATCACGTTTCCGCGATAGTCCGCCCTGTTATAACGCCAATGAATGGGACGGATTTTATCGAAAATGGGAAAAATAATATGGATACCGGATTGCAGGGTTTTATTGTATCTTCCCAAGCGCTCTACAATGACAACCTCGGCCTGACGCACCACGATGATGCTTCTGGAGATGAGGATTATCGCAAAAAGGGCGATAACAATTCCGACGATAAATAGTGGCATGGCTCACTCCTTAAAAATAAACTTTGGTTCACTAAAAAACACGCCCAAAATCTGACAAGGAAAAAACTTGGCGCGGGGTGAATGAAGATTGCGCTTGACAAAATTCAAAACTCCGGGCAAGTATCATTTTTTCCAAAAAAAGCAGGCGTTCGGGCCAAACAACCTGCCGCGTCTGCAGATATATTAGTCATTTACACCGAGATAACAATGAAAAAAGTTTTATTACTGATGATGTGTGGGCTGGTTCTATTTGGTTGCAGTGTGCATCGGCTCAACGGCTGGAATGCCAACGATGCCGAGGATATGGCTCATGAACTGGCATCCCGCATTCTGGATGAAAATTGGCTGGCCTACGCTGGTGAGAGAAGCCCGGCTTTGGTTTTGGCACCGTTGGAAAATTTCAGCGGAAGCGGCTCCCCACTTTTGGAGCTGGAAAACGCCCTGGCGCGGGAATTGCTGCAAAAGGGAAAAGTGCGCCTGGTGCGCCCCAAAAAAGCGAAAGGCAGCTTGACCGCGGATGACAAATTTTGGCAAAACTGCGGCGCGGATGCCATTTTGAAGGGACAGTTGGATTTGGTTCCCCACCCCAAAATGCTGGTTTATCGGCTGACTTTGGAAATGCGGGAAGCGGAAACCGACCTGCTTTTGCACCGCAGTCAGACCGAAATCAGCAAGCCAAAATGGCTGCCCTTCGGTTCTTCGGTTTAAGAAATAAAAATAAATATATAGATGGAGATGAAATGCAAATAAGCAAACTGGATCAAATGTTCGACATATTGAAATCCCGGACGAAAAAGCGGCTTGTGGCAGCCTGGGCGGTTGACGCTCACACCATTAGCGCGGTGCATCAAGCCGTGGAAATGGGAATCGTGGAAGGTATTTTGGTTGGTGATGAAGCTTTAATCAAAAAGACTTGCGCCGCCGAGAATATCGTGCCCGATGTTTTCACAATTGTGCACGCGGACACGGACACTCAGGCAGCGTCCAAAGCGGTGGAATTGATAAACTTAGGCGAGGGCGATTTCCTGATGAAAGGCCTTTTGAGCACAGACCGCTACATGAAGGCAATTCTGAATAAAGAGCGCGGGCTGATGAATCCCGGCGCCATTTTGTCTCATGTGACCGTTGCCGAACCCAAGGGCTATCATAAGTTGCTGGTTTTTGGGGACGTTGCCATCATTCCGCTGCCCGAATTGGCTCAGAAGGTGGCGATTACGAACTATTTGATTCGGGTTGCCCATTTTTTGGGCATTGAAAAACCCAAGGTTGGCATCCAAGCCGCCTCGGAACAAACTTTGCCCAAGATTCCGTCCTGTGTGGATGGCGCTTTAATCGCCAAAATGGCTCAGCGGGGTCAGATTAAGGGTGCCATTGTGGAAGGTCCGCTGGGCATGGATTTGATTGTGGACAAGAAAAGCGCTGTTATCAAAGGAATTGACAGCGAGGTATGCGGTGACGCGGACTGCATTCTTTTCCCAAATATCGAAGCGGGAAATTGCTTTTACAAATCCATCGTAAAGCTGATGGACAGTGAGCTTTGCGCGGTTGTGATGGGCGCCAGAGTGCCCTGCGTGCTCACCTCCCGCGGTGACAGCGAACGTAGTAAACTCTACTCCATCGCGTTGGCAGCTCTGCTTTCCGGAGAAATACGCTAACATGCAGCCCATCACAAGTTTGGAAGGCCTTGCCAATCACGTTCGCTCCCTGGGACGCGTGACCCGCATTGCGGTGGCGGCAGCCGAGGACGCCAATACCCTTGAATCACTGGCCAGGGCAAGCTCGGAAGGTTTTGTTCATGGCATTTTGCTGGGTTCAAAATCCAAAATTGAAAGCGTTTGTGATGAGCTTGGCTTGGATTCAAGCGGATTCGAGATTATAAATACAGAAAACGACGCTCAGGCAGCCACGCAAGCCACGCAAATGGTGAAGGAAGGCCAGGCTGATGTCTTGATGAAAGGCTTGGTGAATACCGATGTTTTCCTTAAAGCCGTGCTGAACAAGGAGAAAGGTCTGCTGCCGCCCAAAGCTGTGATGAGTTATGTGTGCGCTTTGGAACTGCCCAAATATCACAAACTTCTGTTTATAAGCGATACCGCCGTGCTGACGAACCCGGATTTGAACCAAAAGATTGCGATGGTGAACTACAGCGTTGTCATGGCGCGGCGTTTCGGAATCGAAAAGCCAAAAGCGGCATTGATTTCCGCCACCGAAAAGGTGACACCGGGGCTTCCCAACACCTTGGAATATGCGCAGATAAGCAAGATGGCATCGCGTGGACAGATTAAAAACTGCATCGTGGACGGACCTTTGGACGTCTTTTTGGCATGCGACCCAGCCGCTGCCGAGATTAAAGGCATCGAAAGCCCCATCGCGGGTGACGCGGACATCCTTGTTTTCCCAAATTTGGAAAGCGCCAACAGTTTCTATAAAGGATTGATGCTTTGGGCTGGTGGCGAACTTGCAGGCCTCATCCAAGGCACCCTCAAGCCCGTGGTCGTGATGAGCAGAAGCGAAAGCGCGGCCTCAAAATACTATTGCGTGGCACTTTCGTGCCTCATGGCAGGTGAAAAATGAAAATAGCAATTGCCAGCGATCATGCCGGTTTTGAACTCAAGGAAGCCATCAAAACGGCTTTCCCCGAACATGAATTTGAAGATTTCGGAACCCATTCCGTTGATTCCATGGACTATCCGGATGTGGGAGCCCCCGCGGCAAAAGCTGTGGCGGCTGGAAAAGCCGAGCGTGGTATTTTAATCTGCGGCAGCGGCATTGGCATGAGCATCACCGCAAATAAAGTGAAGGGCGTCAGAGCCGCGCTGTGCACAAACACCGATGTGGCACGCCTTTCCCGCATTCATAACGATGCGAATGTGCTCTGTCTGGCGGGACGCTTCACGGCGGTTCCCTACGCTTTGCAGATTGTAAACAACTGGCTGCATTCGAGTTTCGAGGGCGGTCGTCACCAAAATAGAATACAAAAAATAAAGATATTGGAAGGAGAAAAGCAGTGAAACACATTCAGATGCAAGATCCCGAACTCTACGCCGCAATGGCTGGTGAATTGAAGCGCCAGCGTGAAAACCTGGAACTCATTGCCTCGGAGAACTTTACCTCCATGGCGGTGATGGAAGCCCAGGGCAGCGTGCTCACAAACAAATATGCCGAAGGCTATCCCTACCGTTGGAGCAAAAAGACGAACAAGGTGAATTACAAGCTCTACGGACGCTATTATGGCGGTTGCGAATATATCGACGAAGTGGAGCGCCTCGCCATCGAACGTGCCAAGCAAATTTTCAACGCTGAACACGCAAACGTGCAACCCCACAGCGGCTCACAGGCGAATATGGCAGCCTATTTCAGCCTCGTAAAACCTGGCGACACAGTGCTTTCCCTGGAATTGGCTCATGGCGGCCACCTCACCCACGGGCATCCGCTCTCATTTTCAGGACAGTTCTATAATATCGTGCATTACCAGGTTGAACCCGGCACAGAAATGTTTGATTATGATAGACTGGAGCAGATGGCAAAGGAACACAAACCCCAAATGATTCTGGCAGGCGCCAGCGCTTATCCGCGCAAAATGGATTTTGCCCGCTTCCGCGAAATTGCGGACATGGTGGGCGCGAAACTGATGGTGGATATGGCTCACATCGCAGGCCTGGTGGCTGCGGGCTTGCACATGAACCCAGTTCCCTACGCGGATGTGGTAACTTCCACCACCCACAAAACCCTGCGCGGTCCCCGCGGTGGCATCATTCTTTGTAAAGAACAATATGGCAAAGAGATAGATGGCCGTGTTTTCCCAGGTATCCAGGGTGGCCCGCTCATGCACATCATCGCCGGAAAAGCGGCGGCTTTCCTGGAAGCACTGCAACCCGAATTCAAAACCTATCAAGGCAAGGTGGTGGAAAATGCCAGCGCCTTGGCGGCAGCGCTGATGGATAAAGGATTCAAACTGGTTTCCAGCGGAACAGACACCCATCTCATGCTGCTGAATATGGGCACCGAGGAAGAAGGCGGCCCCAGCGGCAAAAAAATGGAAGAATCCCTTGATAAAGCAGTCATTACCGCCAACAAAAACACGGTTCCTTTCGACACGCGCAGTCCTTTCGTGTCCTCAGGAGTGAGGCTGGGAACGCCTTCCGTCACCACCAGAGGCATGGGTGTGGATGAAATGAAGCAGATTGCGGATTTCATTCTCCGTGTGCGCGAAAACCACGATAATGAAGAATACCTCACCTCCATGAAAGCTGAGGTTTTGAAGCTCACAGACAAATTTCCGCTCTACCCGGAATTATAAGCATCACAAGAGCTTAACATACAATTCGAGGCCGGCAATGTCCGGCCTTTTTTCGTAATATACAAAAAGCGAACATTCCAAATCTATATACAATTCGGAGAATCTGACCGCCAAAATTTGGTAAAAAACTTGGAACTGTGGAAATATATCAACAGCCCTAACTCACTGTAACCAATCATAGTTATGGCTAAAACCTGAGTTTTTCCCATGTTTTCACGGCATTATTTCCACGTTGCAGACCTTGACACAGCCGCCCCCACAAAGCAGGTGAAGTTTAGAGACTATATTTGGTTAGATATGAAAAAATTTTTGATCTGGTTACTATTTTTAATCGGGATTCTTATCCCAGGATGCCGCGTCAGGCAAGTTTTCAACACCCGCGAATTTGTCCCCGAAAATATCCTTTTAAATAAAGGTGCCGCCTATTTATGGTCTGTGGGCGATTTGGACAATTCAAAACGGGATCACCTGCTGCTGGCAACGAAATTTATCAGCTTGGATGCGCTGCTGATGCTGGATCAAAACGGGAAAGAACTGTCTCAAATCAATTTTCAACACAAGCTTAGAAATATCAGCGTGCTCGAAAGTCCGGAGGGCGACAACGCCTGGCTTTTTGCCAGCCTCAACGACCAAAAAAGTGTCCGCATTATGGCCTGGCAATATCAATGGGAAGACATGTTGACGCGCCATGAAAAACAGTTTGAACCCATTGCCCGTACAGACATCCTAATCGACGATCCCGCTTACGAATGGACCGCGGTTTTGGTGCCCAAACTTTTGGAGGATATCGACAACGACGGCAGGCTGGAACTCGTCTGCCTTGCAATTGATGGCTTCACGATAAACCCACGCGGCTTGGCGGTTTACGATTTTGAAAGCGGGGAGTTGAAATGGCGTCTGGAGCTCAGCACCTGCGTGGTATCTGTAATCTGCGGAGATTTTAATGGAGACGGCGCCAAAGAACTGGTCTGCGGCACCCAAGCCTATAAAAACACAGATCTTGAGCTGCATGGCATGAACGATATGAATTCCTGGCTTTTTGTGGTAAATTCGAGAGGAGAACTGGTTCACAGAGAAAAAGCAATTGAAGGCTACAGCCAGGTGCTGCTTGCCACCGCGGATGTTAATAAAGATGGCGATCCGGAAATTTTGGTGGTGAAATCCAACAAAGGAAATTCGACCATGCCAAGTGGAATAAGCTGGATGAAATGGACCGGAAACAGGTTCGTGCCCCTTAAAAATTGGATGGCCGACAAACCTTTTGAACTCGCGGGCAATGCACCCATTTTGAACCGGATGAACAGTAAAGACCAGTATCTGATTTTGGCTTCTGCCTTGAATTCGCCGCTGATTGCCCTGGATCAGGATTTGAACCCTGTCCACCATAGTCTCAAAGAACAAATCACCCGCGTTTGGGCGGTTGAGGACCTTGATCTGGACGGCAACAAAGAGGTTTTAGTCCAAACCGCGGACAACAATTTCATGATTTTAAACAGCTCCTTGAAACAGGTCGCGAAACTGCCAAATCCTTGGCCACCGGAAAAAGGCGTCCAGGCTCACATCGTTCATTCCGGTTCGGGAGAACCGCCTCGGGTAGCGCTTTCCTCAGGTCCCGAATTGCGTTTTTACAGCTATCAGCGGGTGGCACTTTGGGGCATGGTGTGGAACTTTATCCGGGCGAACAAAGTAAACCTGCACATCCTGATTTTTATTATTATTGTCTCGTTGACCGCTCAAATCATCTTTCGCGTAAGGCTTTGGAACATTGGTATGAATAGTTTGGATGAAGGGATTATCTTGGTTGACCGTGACGACAGCGTCATCAAAATAAATCGATATCTGATTGATTTACTTGGAGATAACCAGGGCAAGCCTCCTTCCAAATCTCTTTCCGCTCTCTATCCTCAAATCAGCGCTCTGCTGCCAGAATTTTTCCGCAGTAAAGCACTGGAGTTTAATACAGTTCTGAGTCTTGGCCCCTCAGAATTACGTCATGCCGCGCAATTTCGGAGGTTGCGCGGCTTGATTTCAGGATGTCTCATCACTTTGAGCCCTGAAGGTTTGGCGCGTGAAACTGAGCCCGGGTGCATCGATTGCACCCAGAGTTCCAAAAACTTCTATTTGAATGCCCGACGCCATATTGTGCGGATGAACCAAGCTCTCAAACCTTTACAGGAGTCAATTGGAGATTCTGAAAACCCAAACCTCGTCACCATCCGCAACGAAATACACAATTTCCAAAAGCTCGCCAACGCCTTCCAGCGTTTTCACGAAACCATGGACTATCAGCTCCGTCCTTTAAATCTCCTGCCTTCGGTGAAGCTTTGTCTGGAGCATCTTGAGATTCCCGCAAACATCGAACTGACAACGGATTGGACAAAAGAAACAATCCAGGCTTGGTTCGAGCCCGCCCGTTTTGAAGAGGCGCTTTCCAATATCCTAATCAACGCGCTGGAAGCCATGCCGGATGGCGGAAATCTTCATGTGGCGCTCAAAGAATTGGATTCCGAGGATCCAAGGGTGGAAATCATCGTGCGTGATAGTGGTATAGGTATTCCTGACAATCAGTTAAACGATGTGTGGAAACCATTTTTCACCACCAAGGAAGACGGGATTGGGATTGGGCTTCCGGAAGCCAGAAAGATTATTGAAGCCATGGGTGGAAGCTTGAACCTGCAAAGCGAAGAGGGCAGAGGCACAACTGTGGTTTTAGTTATAAAGGGCGCGGAATCAAATGGCGTGCAATAAGTTATAAGACACAAAAACAAATTTGTGGTTGTTGGCCAAAAGCCCGGGGTTCATGCACTTCGCCCCGGGCTTATTCTTTGGATGAATTCTTTGTAAATCTATTTTCCCGCGGCGATGGAAACCATTTTACCGGGGATGACAATCACTTTTTTAACCGTCCAGCCTTCCAGGCTGCGCTTCACGTTGTCCACTTCCAGAGCCTGTTTTTTCAGCTCTTCTTCATCCGGGTCGGGAGCCGCTTCCAGCTTTCCGCGCAGTTTGCCATTAACCTGAATCACGTAGGTCACCAATTCGCGCGCCAGGTGTCGTTCCTCAAATTCCGGAAGACCATCTTCGTGCATAAGTGTCTCATGACCAAGCAATTGCCACAGTTCTTCCGCCACATGGGGCGCGAAGGGATAAAGCATTTTGGGAAGCACCGCGCAAGCCTGGGCAAAAACCGCCAGTTCAGCTTCGGAAAGCTCAGCCGGGTTTTTCACTGCCACACAGTTGTTCAAGTGTTCCATCGCGGCGGCGATTGCTGTATTATACTGCATGCGTTCAAGGCTGTCTTCGCGCCATTTTTTCACCGCGCTGTGGGTGCTGTAACGCAAGTCTCGCAAAGCCGCGGAAATATCGGCTGAATCAGGCGAAAACTCCAGTCCGCGCTTAATCGCCTCCAGATTCGATTCGATCAGGCGCCAAACCCGGTTCAGGAACCTGAACGCGCCCATAATGCCGTCATCGCTCCATTCGGAATCCTTATCCGGTGGGGACGCAAACAGCAAAAACAACCTGAGGGTATCCGCGCCAAAACGGTCAATGATATATCCCGGATCCACCATATTTCCCTTGGACTTACTCATTTTGGCGCCGTCCTTCAACACCATGCCCTGGGTCAGCAATCTGGCAAAAGGTTCGTCGGTTTCCAGCCAGCCCAAATCACGCATGAATTTTCCGATGAAGCGCGCGTAAAGCAAGTGCATACAGGCGTGTTCGATGCCGCCGATATATTGATCCACCGGCATCCAATATTTCGCTTTTGCGTGGTCAAAGGGCTTTTCGGAGTTTTTGGGATCGGCAAAACGCGCGTAATACCAGGAACTATCCACAAAGGTGTCCATGGTGTCGGTTTCACGCCTCGCGTTTTCGCCGCATTGCGGGCATTTCACTTCAAACCATTCCGGCACCGAAAGCAGCGGATTGGCAGTGGTTTTTCCCACCTGGACGTTGTCTGGAAGCAGCACGGGCAAATCTTCATCCGGAACCATCACCACCCCGCATTTGGGGCAATTTATCACTGGAATTGGCGTTCCCCAATAGCGCTGACGGGAAATGCCCCAGTCACGTAACCTGTAGGTGGATGTTGTTTTACCAAAGCCTTTTTCCTCAATGAGGCGCGAAATGGCAGCTTTTGCCTCTTCATTGGGCAAGCCGTCAAAGTGTCCGGAATTCACATTTATTCCAGGCTCGATATAGGCTTCGTCCATCGTTTCCAAGCTCAAGCTCTGTTTTGGATCCTGGATGACCAAAAGCATGGGAATCCCGTATTTTTTGGCAAATTCAAAGTCGCGCTGGTCGTGAGCGGGAACCGCCATCACGGCGCCGGTTCCGTAATCCATCAAAACATAGTTCGTAACCCAAATCTGGATTTTGTGTCCACTGAGCGGGTTGAGGCAATATCTGCCGCTGAAGATGCCTTCCTTGGTGGTATCTTCGGCACCGCGCAGGATTTTATCTTCATTAATCACTTTATGGCAAAATTCATGCAGGTCGGCGTTGTCGGGGTCTTCCGCCAGCCATTTTTGCACCAAGGGATGCTCCGGCGGCAGCGCCATAAAAGTGACACCATATATCGTATCTGGCCGTGTGGTAAAGATTTCAATGCTTTCATCGCCCTCTTCCAGGGGGAATCGCGCCAGGGTTCCTTCGCTTTTCCCAATCCAGTTTTTTTGCATGGTGATCACGCGCTCGGGCCAATCTATCATTTTGGAAAAATCAAGCAGTTCCTCCGCGTATTTCGTGATGCGGAAAAACCATTGTTCCATCTCTTTTTGTTCAACTTCACAGTGGCAGCGCCAGCAGCGTCCGTTTTCCACCTGCTCGTTCGCCAAAACGGTTTGACAACTGTCGCACCAGTTTTGCCAGGATTTTTTGCGATAGGCTAATCCCTTCTCATACAGCTTTTTAAAGAGCTTTTGTCCCCAAACATAATAATCCGGGCGGCAGGTGCTGATCTCGCGTTCCCAATCAAATCCGAAGCCCAGGGTATCGAACTGCTTGTGCATCACGGCGATGTTTTCCTCTGTGGTGATGCGGGGATGCGAGTTGTGTTGGATGGCAAAGTTTTCCGCGGGCATCCCAAAGGCGTCCCAGCCCATGGGCTGCATCACGCTGTAACCTTCCATCATTTTCAGCCGTGTCACAGCGTCGCCAATCGCATAGTTCGAAGCGTGGCCACAATGCAGAATTCCGGAGGGATAGGGAAACATGGAAAGCACGTAATATTTGGGCTTTACATCGTTTTCATCCGGGTTGAAGATACGGCGCTCATTCCATATCTTCTGCCATTTTTTTTCAATTTTAGAAAAGGGATATTCCATCTATGATTCTCCTCGCGTCCAAGACGGCCCAAAAAGCCCCTGTCCGCATACAAGCGTTTGTGGCGCTGATTTTTGCGCATAGCCATATTTGTCAAGTTCTAAGACTTTTCCCTCAGTTAAACCGCTTGTTTCTGGCAGAGTTACCATTGCTTTTTGCAGTTTGAAACCATTTATCTTCCTGAATATCAGAAAGTTGCACCTCAGTAAAAATCTGCTGAACCCACTTTTCGCCCTTAAGCGAAGGCCTTAATCACTTCTTAATTAAGCCTTAATCAAGTCTTAATTATTAACGCTTGATTAAGGCTTGATTATCACTTGATTAACTGCGTGAATAAGGAGCGGATTAAGGGTCTAAAAAGGTGATATAAAATCAGTTAAGCTAATTATAGACAAGGAATTAGTTGTTCCAATTGGGTCACATTCTTGCTCTAAAAATAATTGGCAGGGTCTCGCATCAAGGTTTTCAAATCCGCGACAAGCCGAAGTAAATAGCATCGAAAAATTGTAATTTTGGAACGAGACAAGATTTTGCTTGCCTTTTTTTCGCAGTTGAAAATAAATGATTTAAAGGTCTTAATTGGTAATCCCGCCGCTTTTGAAAGGCTGTGGGATGACGTAGATAAATAACTATAGATCAAGGAAATGGATTGAAATGAAAGCACTATTTAAACGTTGGGGGATTTTCCTCACTGTAAACCTGCTCGTATTGGCAGTGCTGGGAATTATTCTCAGCTTTTTCGGGCTTGAACAGCAGGATTGGATGGGCTTGTTGGTCATCTGCGCCGTGTTTGGCTTCTCGGGAGCTTTGATCTCGCTGTTGTTGAGCAAAACAATGGCCAAAATGTCCTATCAAATCAAGCCTCTCAAGCGTGAAAACGCCACTGGCAAGGCGCTTTACCTCTATGACACCATCGAAAAAATGGCAGCGCACAGGGGCATCAAAATGCCGGAATTTGGGATTTATCAATCCGCGGATAACAATGCCTTCGCCACCGGCGCCTCCAAAAACAAGTCTCTGATTGCTTTTTCCAGTGGCATCATGCAAAATCTGGACGAAGACGAGCTTGCCGCGGTGGCAGGACATGAAATGACGCATATCACTGAAGGCGACATGGTTACCACCACTCTGCTGATGGGCACCCTGAACACATTTGTGATGTTTTTGGCTCAGATAGTTGGGGCAATCATCAGCGGAGCGCTGAGAGGGAAAGACAATGACAACCGCGCCAGAAGTACGATTGCCTATGGCAGCAGCTACCTGATTGTCATGGTTCTCCAAAACGTGCTGATGATATTTGCCAACGTGGTGTTAGCAGCATATTCGCGTCATCGAGAGTATGCCGCGGATGCCGGCGCGGCGGATTTAACCAGCCCGGGACACATGATCACGGCTTTGGAGAAAATCAGCGGTGGTCACGTACGTGAGAAAAAAGAAGACGCGTATTCCATCGCCAAAATCTATAATTTGAACGCAGTTACGCTTTTCGCGACTCATCCGCCCATCAAAAAAAGAATTGAAGCCTTGCGCAAGATGACGGTGTGAAAGACAGATTCAGGCTTAAAATAGAAAAGATGGCTCTGGAGGGGCACGGCATCGGCTTTAACGAAAATAAGGCAGTGTTTGTGCCCTATACCGCTGTGGGAGATGAAATTGAGGCGGCTCTCACCCGCGAACGAAAAGATATGGCGTTTGCCCGTGCCGTGCAGTTTTTTGAGCGCGGGGAAGGTGTTGTGGAGCCACCCTGCAAGGTTTTCGGCATCGAAAAACCCTGCGGTGGTTGCGATTGGCTGCATCTGGATTATGCCACGCAACTGAAATATAAAACTTGTCTCATCCGCGAACTTTTCAATTCCCTGGTGCCGGAACTCGTTATCCCTGAGACGGTTCCATCTCCGGTGACGCGGCATTACCGGAACAAGGCTTTCATGCCTGTGGGTGAAGTGGAGGGTAAACTGATTCATGGCATTTACGCACGCTGGTCGCATCATATTGTGCCACATGAAGATTGCCATTTGCATCCTCCGATTTTTGATGCCATCGCGCTGCGCGCTTTGGAAATCATGTCTCGGGCGGGAGTTAAAGCCTACGACGAACATACACATAGCGGAACCCTGCGCCACATTGGTTTTCGCGTTTCAGAGGACCACAGCCGGGTGATTTTGGTCTTGGTGACCCGCTCTGGAAAACTTCCTTTCAGCAAATTGTTGGTAAAGCAGATTACAGAGGAGTTTCCCGCCCTTGCCGGCGTCGTGCAAAACATCAACCGCGATCGCGGCAATGTGATTTTGGGCACCGAGGAAAAGCTGCTTTGGGGTGAGCCCTGGTTGCTGGAAGAGATTGCGGGGCTGCGCTTTAGGGTGAGTTACAATTCTTTTTGGCAGGTCAATACCGGTATTTTGGAAAAGGTGGTGGAGAGCCTCAAAAAATGCGTGGGTGCCCAGGATACCATCTTTGATCTTTACAGCGGTTTGGGCGCGTTGGGGCTGTCTTTGTCTGCAAGTGTGGACAAGGTTCTTTGCGTTGAGGACAATCCGCAAGCCGTGGCGGATGGTGAATTGAATATGGAAGAAAATGGAATCACCAACGCCAAATTTTTGCGCGCCAAGGTGGAGGAGCTGTTGCCCCAACTATTGAATGGGGATGAAGAAAAGCCGGACGCTGTGATTCTGGACCCGCCACGTTCAGGTTTGCGCCAGCCGGTTTTGGATGCCCTTGTGGCAGCGCGGGTTCCTCGGATTTTATATCTAAGTTGCTCGCCCATCACCCTGCGGCGGGATCTTAAGTTCTTGGTGGACAGCGGTTTTTATCACATTCAAAGTCTCCAGCCCTTTGATATGTTTCCCCACACCTGGCATGTGGAAACCTTGGCTGAAGTTGTTCTGAAATAAGGCTGGAGAATCATGCTGAAGAAAATTGCCATTGTTGTCTTGGCGCTCACGCTGCTTCTAATCGCAGGTTGTGACAGGGATACAAGCGCGGCGGACGAATTTGAGCTGCGTGAAATAATCTATAATATTTCGCGCGATTTTGATTGGAATGAAATCGGAAAAATCATGGCGCGCGTACACCCTGATTATCTGCATAACGGTATGTATAGTGGTGAGTTGCGCCAGATTTGGCTAAATCGGCGCGGGCAATATGACCTTCTGTCATGTGAAGTGACACATGTGGAGCTTGAATATGACCGTGCCACGGTTTATATGGAAATGAGCTTTACTTCTTCCGCGGGCAACTATACTTATTCGGAGCCGCAAACTCACGGTGATATTTCCTATTTTATCCGAGATGGTGGGATGTGGCAGATTTACGGGAATCAAAAATGGGGGCTTTGAACCCGGCAGACTGGTTTTAAAGTCATATAATTGATCGAAGCGAATCCCAAGACAAGGTTCACCAGGCGGAATATTTTTTTCTTGACAGGATAAGCGCTGCAAAACTTTTGGTACATCTAAGCAAAACATTTGGTCCAGTAACTCAGCGGTAGAGTATCTGCCTTTTAAGCAGAGAGTCGTTGGTTCGATCCCAACCTGGATCACCAGTTCGCGACCCCTTCGTCTATCGGTCAGGACTCAAGATTTTCATTCTTGCAAGAGGGGTTCGATTCCCCTAGGGGTCGCCATTTTTTTAAACTGGTTTTTGCGATATAGAGTGTCCCGTTCGTCTAGTGGCCTAGGACTCGTGATTCTCAGTCACGCAACGGGGGTTCGATTCCCCCACGGGATGCCATTTGTTGGCGCCTTTTTTACTTTCTCTCTCCCCTTTCAATTCAATCCTGCTTGCTCTGTTTACGCTGGCAAAATATCGCTGAAACCTCATTTGGAGACCTAAGCTTTATATTATGAAAAAAGACAAGATTCCCCGGGAGCTTGAATCTGAAATGTTCGGAGACCGCAGAATCAAGTTTTCGGTTGATAGTGGCGGCAGGAAACGCAGCTTTGCGCTGCATCCGCGGGTTTTACTGTTGGGTGCGATCCTGCTGATTTTGACGGTGGCGCTACTGCTGATTTTTGCCTGGCGCCTGCCGGAAAAAACGAACAAAGAAATGTTGACAAAGTTGCAGCATGAAAATTCCAATCTGCAAAAAAAGATTGGGGATTATGAGACTCAGATTGATTCAGTGATGGCAATGTTGGATACTCTAAATATCAAGCAGCCTGAACCTGAAGCTCTGCCTTCTCTTGGTGAGGAGCGGTTTGGTCGCGAAAATCCATTTCCTGTGCATCCCGGCTTGGAAAGAAAAATCATCAGCCTGGATGTGAAACTCGCCAATCTTAAACAGCGGCTTGGCTTGGCAGTGGAAGAACTCAATGCCGACTTTCATTTGCCATCAGATTTTGAGCGGAGCGGCGATGGCATCCCCGCCATCCATCCGACTTTTGGTAAAATCTCCAGTCCCTGGGGCTATCGAATGCATCCTATTATCGGAGAAGTGCGCCTTCACCAAGGCGTGGATATTTCCAACAAAACCGGCACTCCAATTTATGCTACGGCGGATGGGGTGGTCAGCAAGGCTCAAGATGATAACGGCTGGGGAAAAGTTGTAAACATCGATCATGTCGATGATTACATGACCCTGTATGCCCATCTGAGCAGCATCAAGGTCAAAGTTGGAGAAGTTGTCAGCAAAGGCCAGATTATTGGGTTGATGGGAAATACCGGAATGTCCACCGGGCCGCATTTACACTATGGTGTGTATCGACGCGGAAATTCTGTGGACCCTGTTCCCTTCATGAATCGCAGGGATACGAGCCTCCACGCCAGTGCGGGCAGATGAAGCCACGAAAAGCCTGGATTTTCACGGCAACCAGTCCGTCCCAGATTCTTGGCGGCTATGATGCCATCAAGCCTGAGACCGATCTACTTGTGGCTGTGGATGCGGGTTTAACGCGGCTTCACGAATTGGGGCTGACGCCATCCATCATTATCGGAGACATGGATTCCGCGGAGCCTGAGCTGCTGAAGCAATATCCCCCGGATTTGACGCAACTTTTTCCCACCAAGAAAAATGAGACCGATACTGAATTGGCGCTGCTTTGGGGCATCGAAGCCGGAGCGGATGAATTCATCATCGTCAACGGCTTGGAAGGTCGTTTTGACCACAGTCTTGCCCTGATCCACAATCTCGATTTTCTGCATGCAAAAGGTTTGCCCGCCAGGATTGAATCAGCTTTTCAGAGGGTTTGGTTTTTGTCTGGTGATGCCAAAATTTCAGGTTGTCGTGGTTGCACGCTGTCTCTGATGCCCTGGTGTGAAACGGTTAAGTTTCAAGGCTCCAAGGGATTGGCATATCCTCTGCAAGGAATTAGCCTCCATCCCGGCCAGACGCGAGGTTTGAGCAATATCATTGAGGAAGATGAAGCCTTCATTGGTCTTGACAGCGGTCAGATCCTGGCTATATTGACTAAAAAAGTCCCTTGACAAAAGCATTGGCTTTTTTTATAGTCAATATTTTAGGGAGAAATGCGCATGAAAGATACAAATAAACAGGGCAAAGTCAATTTTGAGGAAGCCCTAAATTCGCTGGAGGACATAGTTGGACGTCTTCAGCAGGAAAACCTTGATCTGGATGAAATGATCAACCTCTACGAGGCAGGAATCACTCATTTGACAAAATGCCAGCGTGTGTTGGAAAGGGCTGAACTCAAGATTCAGCAGTTGAATTCCAAGCTGAAGTTCGATGAGGAAAAGGATGGCGAAGATGGATAAAAAAGTAATCCTGAAAAAAGACATGAAAGAGAAGCAGGAGCTTGTAAACATAATTTTGGATCGCTATCTCCCGCGCAAGGATGAATATCCCAAAAATATCCACAAAGCTTTGCGTTACAGTGTGTTCGCTGGTGGCAAAAGGCTGCGCCCCTACCTGGTTCTCAGCAGCTATCAAATCTATGACGAAGAGGTGGAAAAGGTGGCGCCTGTTGCGGCTGCCATCGAAATGTTGCACACCTACACTCTCATCCATGATGACATGCCGGATTTGGACAATGACGAATACCGACGCGGCAAAAAATCCACCCACGCCATTTTTGGTGAAGGCCATGCCCTGCTTTCCGGAGACGCACTGCTGGTGGGCGCTTTCGAACTCATCACCTACGCCGAGATTCAGCCAAAGCTGAGAGTGCAAATGGTGCGTGAACTGGCTCGGGATTGCGGCATCAACGGTCTGATTGGTGGTCAAATGGTGGATTTGGAAAGCGAAGGCAAAAAGGTGGATAAAAAGACCATCGACTACATCCACGAAAACAAAACCGCCAAACTCATCCGTCTGGCTCTGCGTTTTGGAGCTTTGGCAGGTGGCGCGCCCGCAGCGGAACAAAAAGCGCTGGAAGAATATGGCGGCAAAATTGGCCTGGCGTTCCAGATAATTGATGATCTTTTGGATATTGAAGGTGACCCGGATGAAATGGGCAAAACCGTTGGCAAAGATGCGCATTTCCAAAAAGCAACCTACCCCTCGGTTTATGGCATGGCAGAATCTCGCAAAAAATCTCAGGAATTGATTGCCCAAGCCCGCGAAGCAATTGCCCCGCTGGGAGATAGAGCTTTGGTTTTGGATGGTTTGGCAGAATATATGCTCACGCGAAAATCATGAGAATCCGCTTCAAACTCCTGAGTCAAAATGCCATTCCGCCTCAGCGGATGACTCCAGACAGCGTTGGTTGGGACCTCAGCGCTGCCCTTTGTGAGGAAATGGTTTTAAATCCCGGAGCACGCGCTGCCATTCCCACAGGTTTGGCTTTGGAAATCCCTCAGGGCTATGAAGGTCAGATTCGCCCTCGCAGCGGGCTGGCTCTAAAATTGGGCCTGGGAGTTTTGAACAGCCCCGGCACCATCGATCCGGACTACCGCGGCGAGCTAAAAGTAATATTGATAAATAGTTCCACAGATGATGTGGTAATCCGCCCGGGCATGCGCATAGCCCAGATAATAATCTGCCCTGTGGCCTTGGTGGAATTTGAACAAAGCGATGAATTGGGCCAAAGCCAAAGGTCTGATGGCGGTTTTGGCCACACTGGAAATTAGGTAAAACAGGAAGTATGACGATGAACATCGTTGACAAAATAAACAAACTGCGCCAGGAAAAGGGCGCTCTCATTTTGGCACACAACTATCAAATGCCAGCGATTCAAGATATTGCGGATTTTCGGGGTGACTCCCTGCAACTTTCCATTCGCGCCAAAGAAGCGGACAGCGAGCTCATTGTTTTTTGCGGTGTGCGTTTCATGGCGGAAACCGCTGCCATCCTGAATCCCAACGCCAGGGTTTTGCTACCGGTGGAACATGCGGGTTGCCCAATGGCGGATATGATTACAGACGAACAGCTTAGGCAATTCAAAGCTCAACATCCCGGAGCGAAAGTGGTTTGTTACGTGAATTCCACAGCCGCTGTGAAGGCCGAAAGTGACGTTTGCTGCACATCCTCGAACGCCGTGAAAATCATCTCTTCCTTTCCCAAGGGCGAGACAATTCTGTTCGTGCCAGACCAAAACCTGGGAAGCTGGGCGGCGCGCCAAGCCGGTCGCGATGTGATTGTTTGGCCCGGTTATTGTCCCATCCACCAATGGGGTTTCACGATTAACAATTTGAAAACCCTGCGCAAAAAGCACCCCGATTTCAAACTCATCGCGCACCCCGAATGCGATGAAGATATTGTGGCACAAGCAGATGAAGTTTTGTCCACAGGCCAGATGGAACGTTATGTAGCGGAAAATGACAAGCTCATCATCGCCACGGACGCCAGTTTTACAGACTATATGAAACACATCCATCCAGACAAGGAACTGGTTCATCTCAGCATCCGTGCCCGCTGTGCGAACATGCGTAAGACCACGCTGAATGAGCTGTTACGTGCCTTGGAGAACGAAGAACACCAGGTTGTGGTGGCTCCCGAAACTGCTGCCCGCGCAAAACATTCGCTGGATAGGATGCTGGAGCTGTCAGTCTGAGTTCACGTGCGTGGGTCGATCTAAAATTGGGTGGAGCGCGTATCTGGCAAAACCCAGATTCGCAACCGGTTTCCCACGCGTCTCACGTGCTTCAGCAAACAGCGCTGGAGCTTTTTAACACCGCGGAACTGCGGGTTTTGGATTTGGGCAGCGGCTGCGGCATCGTTGCCATCATGCTTGCTTTGCAACGCCCACACTGGACAATTGAAGGCTTGGAAATCCAACCAGACCAGGTTTCCCTCGCTCGGGAAAATGCTCAAATTTGTGGTCTGAACATCACTTTTCACTCTGGGGATATGCGCTCTTTTACGGGGCAAAATCCCTTTGATCTCATCGTTTCAAACCCACCCTGGCTTGTTCCCGGAAGTGGGAAAACCAGCCCCAGCCCGACACGCAACTTCAGCCGTTTTGAGCTTTTGGGCGGCATGGAAGACGTCCTGGCCTGCGTGAAACGAAATCTCGCGCCCGGGGGAGACGCACTTTTGCTTTATCCGCAAACCCGTGTATCTCAATTGGATAGCCTCGCTCAAAAGACAATGCTTGACATAATTTCGCACCTGGCGCCACCTGACCTGTCAAAACATATAATTTGCCATATCCGGCATAAAGGACAATAAGATGAACTTCAGATACCTATTGGTCTTGCTGCTTGCCACTCTAACCCTGTTGGGTTGGACCTATGTGCATCACCAGTATCTGACCTCCAGGCAATTTCGGCTGGACCAGCTTCCCAAAATGCCTGTTTACGCCTACATATACGATTCTGCTCAAGTGGACAGCCTCTACCATGGGCTCACGCAGCAGATTCCAGAAATTGATTCTCTGACCCATGAGACGGGTCATCAGGCTCTGATTCAGGATTTTCCGGATACCGACTATAAAACCGGGGGTCTGGATGAATTCAGGCTCCAGATTCTTTCCATCTATTTCAAACCCATTGATGCTTCTTTCAAAGGCAGGGAAAACGCTTTGGAATATCTCAAAGCCAATGGTTTGGACGCCAGCAATATCGAGGCTCAGGAACTTGCCTGGGGTTTGGAGCGCAAAGAGTTGGATTTTCTAAGTTCGCGCTGGAGCAACTCCACCCTTTTTATTGCCGTCCTGGTGTTTCTAATGATTTTATATGCAAGGCTTTACATCTATCTGGCTGAATCCGCGGCCTCAGGCGGGATGAAATCCACAGTTCTGGAAAACATCCGCGATAGCGAGAGCTCCAAATGGCAAAACGCCCTGCTGTTGGTTCTGCCAATTTTGCTGAACTTCGGTGCTTATCATTTGCTTGGCGTGCTGGATGTCCTCGTTCCCCAAATACATTTCAGTTTTTTCCTGGTCCAGTTCGCCTCCGTTTTAACCGCTGTGGTGGCGGCAATTTTGATTAACAATATGCGTGAGCCGGATCCCAGGCCTGGCGCTCACGGCATCACAGTAACCCGCCCCACTGAAAACTGATGCGTAATATACCAAATATTCTGACCATGCTGAGGGTACTTCTGGTTCCCGTTTTTGTGTGGCTGGTCTTTTTTTGTGACGCATCCAACAGCATTGCCTGGGCTTTGTTGGTTTTTTCCGTGGCTTCGTTCACGGATTTTCTGGATGGTCATCTTGCCCGTAAATGGCAGGTAATCAGCGATTTTGGCAAGGTCATGGATCCTTTGGCGGACAAGCTTTTAGTGCTGGCGGCGCTGTTGGCGCTCACTTTGTTGGAGCCTTTCAAGCTGCATCCATCCATCTTTTTCCTGATTGCTCTGCGTGAGGTTTTGGTCACCGTTTTGCGAGAGGTTTATGTTAAAAAAGGAATTGTAATGTCCGCGGACAAGCTGGGCAAATTGAAAACAGTTATGCAAATGCTTGGCATCATTGCCTCTCTGGTGCTTTGGGCTTGGTTTGAAAATCTTGCGGCCAGTTCTCCAATTCGCATCGCGGCACACCTATGGTTCGGCGCTGTGGCTTTGCTAACTGCCTTTAGCGGATTAAATTATCTAAACACGGTAAAACAGCGGGAAAAAAGGAAATTATGATGAAAAGGATGCTTATTCTTTTGGGGCTCGTTCTGATTTTGTTGGCAGGCTGCAAGGAAACCAAATCCGGGCAGGAATATTATGAGCGCTATGAAAGCCTGATGGACTCGGGAAAACCCATTGCCTATGGTGAAGATGACGATGTCTATATTTTCGCGGAAGGCGCCGTGTTGGAGGCCGTGCGCGACACTTTGGAAGAGAGCGTTGGACGCACTGAGACCCTGATTATGGATATTAAAGAGCGGTATTTCCAACCCATTTTCGCTTCCGCTTCGGATTTGGATGAATTCAAACCATATAAAAACCTGATTTATTGTGGAATTTTGGATGGCACGGACAGCATTTCCAAGCATATAAACAAAACCCTGGATCCACAGCTCATTGAAACCGTGGGCGAAAGTGGCGCGGAACTGTTTATGGTCAACAATCTCTATGTGAAAGACCAGCTTGTACTCTATCTTCTGGCAAAAGATATTGAGGGTTTGCAAACCCTGACGGGAGAAAGGAAGAACCAGATTTTCGACTTCCTGCTTGAGCGCTATCAAAAACGCCTCGCCAATGCCGCCTACAAAAATCCCGTCATCGAAAGCAAGTTCTTTGAAGACAGGCCTTTCACCATCAAGGTGCCCGTGTTGTACCGTCTTTGGAAAGATGAAAAAAGCGGTCGTTTTGTCTCCTTCCTTTTTCAACCCACCAAGCCCACCCGCCACAAAGCGGATAAATATATCTCCGTCTATTACGAACCGATGTCCAGAAACCGGGTAAACGAAGCCTGGATCTATAAAACCCGGCAGGAATTGGGCGAAAAATTCATCGGTGGCGATCAGATTTTTGAGGACAGCTACAAAACCGAAAAAGTCCAAATCGCAGGCCAAAACGGGTTTCTCATGCGTGGACACTGGGTAAACCCATCCCAGGGTGGCTTCGGCGGAGCTTTTCAAAGCTGGGCTTTTTGGCACGCGCCCACAAAAACAGCCTATCTGATTGACAACATTGCCTATTTCCCTGATGGCAAAAAACTTCCTGCTTTGCTTGAGCTTGGCATGCTATCCCAATCCATTGAGTTGAAGTGAAAAAGTTTGCTCGGAAAACGCTCCCTCTGTGTTTGGTCGGCCTGCTGCTAAGCGCCTGCGCCACAAGCAACACCATCCCCGAAGTCAATGCGGGAAATCCCACAGCTCGCTCGGTCTATTTCTACGTGGTCGGTTCATATTTTCAAAACTTCGGGAAAAATGCGGATGCGGATATGTTCTATCGCCTTAGCGCGCAGGAAGATATCCAGAGCCAAGGCATCCAGCGTCAGATTTTGGTGAACAGCTTTGATCTTTTCCAGGACGACGGGATTTCCGCTGAAGACTTGGAGAAGCTAATTGTTGAATACACAACACAATACGAGCCCGATGAAAAGCTTTTATACCGAATTCTGCAATTTCAGGAATACGTCTGGGACACAGAAAATGCCAGACAAAGCATCTCAGAGCTGCGCTCCCGTTTTCCCAGCGCCCGCGCGGACCTCAGCCTCTTTTTTCACATCCTGCGCAACACCGGAGAAACGGATCTTTCGCTGTTAAAATCCGCAGACAAAAAGGCAAAGAATGACGTTGAACAGATTTTGCTGCTTGCCAATATCTGGAGTTTTTACGATTCTTCCAAGGAAAAGGCTTTGTTGTTGCGCGCTCATGAGCTCAACCCAAACGATGAGAGCCATTTCCGCTTGGCTGATTTCGCCGTCCGCAATGCCGATTTGAAGCTTGCCCGCCAGTATTTTTCCGCCCTCAGCTATCCCGAAGACCGGGAGCTGATGCTCTTTTTGACGGATTCGGAATTTGTGATGGAACGCAATCCCATCCTGCTGGATTTGGCAGATGATATTTTGGCGACCGAGGCTCCGGAACTGCTCTATTCACTTACCTTTGCGGCTTTGGTTGGAAGAAGACCCGATATTCTGAAACGCATTGGCAAATTGGCCCCAACGCTGATTGCCACAGAGGATGAACTGCAGCCGATATGGTCCATGCTCTTGGCGGGTTCCATCTTGAATCAAGAAAAGCAGCCACTGGACGAGATGATTGCAAAACTATACGAGACAGGTTCTTACAATTCACTTGTGACCTATTATGCCTACGGTGTCGATACCAACATTTCAGACAGCCTGGTGTTGGAAGACCCGCAAGCCTGGCCCGATTTTATCAGCCAAGTGCGTCAGCGTATGAAAGATACACCCGCTTCCCGCTATCTGCAAACCCTGGCCGCAGCCATCATCGATGAAGGAAAAACCGACTTCTCTGAAGCCCGGTTCAATCTGATTTTGTGGCTGCGTGAAAACCGCGTTCCCAGCGAGGAAGATTACGCTTATCTGCTTGCCTGGTACCAGTTTCACTCGCGCAAGGAAATCTATGATGCCACTTTGCGTGAGGCGCTGGATGTCTATCCCGACAATCCCGGATTTTGCAACGATTTGGGTTACCGCATGCTCACCAATAATGAAGACCTCGAAGAGGCAGCCCGGCTTATCCGCCACGCCTTGGTTTTCGAACCTGAAAACATCTTCTATCTGGACAGCCTTGCCTGGTATCATTTTCTTGTCGGCGAGGCTTCCAAGGCATTGGAATTGATGGCTTTACCCATGCTTGAACCAGAACTTCCTGCGGAGATAATCTGGCACATCGGAGAAATCCACCGAGCCTTGGGGCTGCACCGCGAAGCCAGAAAATGGCTGGAAAGAATCATTCTCCAAAACGATGACCCCGACTTTGTGGAGCAGGCCCGTAGTTCCCTGCTTGGTTTGCCCTGATTTTTCATTTGAGTGCTCCCGCATGGTTGTCCGATAAAGAATCGGGGGACTCACACGTATCCCACAAGTAACCCTCCCGCTGGAATCCAGAAGGAAGAGGGTTTATACTATTTTCAAAGAAAGCGTCTGGCACCAAAATATCAGCCCTGCCAGAATTTAGCTTGACAGATTTAAGCCCGCGGGCGGCTTTTGTCCACTAAGGTAAAAACAGAGTTCAAACCCACTTAGGAAGCGGGCTGTACCCTGCGTGAGGAACCACATGAAAAAATACTTGCTTCTGCTGATGATTACGATTTGCGGGCTGTTACAAGCCGAGATCCTCATCCCGATGGATCACACGCAAAGCGATCATCTGAAAGCTTATGGCGTTGCGTTTGAAGCGCTTAAGGAGCAGTATGTGGTGAAATGGCTGCTAAATTATCGCGGCGGAAGCTTTCTGATGCCCGATTCCGATGGTTTGGCGGTGCTTTGCAATATCCGCGGCATCCGCTTTGAACATGTTTCCGGAGGCAACGTTGCCGCCATCATGGCAGAAATTCAGGAAGCGAATATGGAGGCGGTGGTTCTGGAAAAAGAACCCAAAATTGCGGTTTATATTCCGCCCAACGCTTTGCCTTGGGACGACGCTGTCACCCTCGCTCTGGAATATGCGGAAATTGATTACGACCGCTTTTGGGATGAAGAGGTGCTGTCTGGAAAACTGGCGGATTATGACTGGCTGCATCTGCATCACGAGGATTTCACCGGCCAATATGGAAAATTTTACGGTTCCTATCGCCACACTCCCTGGTATCAAAATGATGTGCTCGTGAACGAAACCATGGCCGCAAGACACGGCTACTCAAAGGTTTGGCAGCTCAAGCAGGCAGTGGCAATGAAGATTCGCGAGTTTGTGGAAAAAGGCGGGTTTATGTTCGCAATGTGTGCGGCGACAGACACTTTCGACATCGCCATGGCAGCCTACGGAATTGATGTTGTGGACGCGCTCATCGATGGCGATGGCATCGACCCCAACTATAAAAGCAAACTGGACTACAGCCGCTGTTTTGCCTTTGAAAATTTCGAGCTGATCACAAACCCCTTCGTCTATGAATATTCCGATATTGACGCCAGCGATTATTCACGTTTGCGAGGAGCCGAGGCGGATTTTTTCCAGCTCTTCGATTTTTCGGCAAAATATGATCCGGTTCCCACGATGCTCACGCAATGTCACACCAATGTCGTGAACGGTTTTTTGGGTCAAACCACATCCTTTTTCAAAGACAAGGTGAAAAAAAGCGTGATAATTTTGGGCGAAGTGCCCGGACAAAATGAGGTGAAATACATCCACGGAAACATCGGCAAGGGAACTTTCACCTTCTACGGCGGTCACGATCCAGAGGATTATCAACACAAGGTTGGGGATCCGGAAACCATTTTGGATTTACACAAAAATTCGCCCGGCTACAGGCTGATTTTGAACAATATCCTCTTTCCCGCCGCGGAAAAAAAAGAGCTTAAAACCTGAGGGGGAAACGGTGAAAAAGTTTTATCCGAACATGCGTCTCACCCAGTTCAAAGTGGGTGTTTTCACGGTGATTACAATTGCCATCCTTTTTGGCGCCTACCTTTGGCTGAGTGGAAAGCTGGGAATGGGTTCGCAAGACGAATTGCGGATTAGCTTTGAAAACGTGATGGGTCTGGAAGTTGGCGACCAGGTAAATTATCGCGGCATGGAAGTGGGTCGGGTGAAAAAGATTAAGGCGCGGAATGACGATATTTTGGTGACCGCGCGCATCAGCAGCGACATCAATTTGCG
>JAAYKA010000063.1 GCA_012522635.1 Candidatus Cloacimonadota bacterium | reverse complement strand
TTGATCGAGGAGTTGGCTGTCGAAGTAGGCGCCCTGACCCATAATATCCGGCAGAGCTTGGAAAAACCGGTAGATCTTTTGCTGGCATAACAGGTGCAGTTTTGTGGCAAGATTTTTTGAGCCGATGATGCTGTGATGGTGTTTTCCGGTGCTGTAGGTGCGTCCTCGTCCAGCCCAAATCTTTTGCCATCCGCCTTTTTCATCCGGAAACGCCAGATAGCAGCCTGAAATATCATGATCCAAGGCACCGTAGTTGTAGAGTTTGAAGGAACTGAACTCTGCTTTGCCATGGCCTTGGACGATCTCGACCTGGATGATCAGAACCGGGAGATCTGCTCTGGTGAGAAAATGCTGTTTCCAGATCATGCCCTTCAGAGGTTCGAAGCTGGTGACTTCGGTTTTGATGGAGATGCCTTCCCAGGGGTTGCCCCAATTGTCCTGCAGCGTGCTGAAATCCGCGGTGTGCTGGTCTTTTTGTAAATCCTTCAAACCGATATTTTGCGGTATGCAATACAAGCCGCCCAAAAAGGGATTGGATGTGCCGCGAGCCTCGAAATTGGGAAAGGCGCTGTCCAGCCATTCATGTTCCTGGTGGACTAAAGAAACCAAGCTTGGCAGGGTGGAATCCTTTGGCGCGGAGATCTTTATGCAGCCGTTGTCCAAAACCAGCATGGGCACGGGTTTGGATTCGTCAACAAAGCGCTTGATCTGATTGCGGGAGTGCAGCACAACCTGCTCACGTTCAAGGGTATATATGGGTTGAGCCAAGTCGCAGGAAAGCTTTTCCATGACCTTTTTGCCGTCTGCAGTCAGATTGAAAATTTGTTCTCTCAAGTTCTCTTCCCGGGAGGGTTCTGCCTTGCCCAAAACATCGCCAGAGCTGTTTTTCAGAATGATTTCACCCGCCAGCGCCGAATCTCGCCACTGTAGCAATTTAGCTTCGTAAGTATCGTCAACACAGGGGTTACCGTTATTTATAATAAGTTCCAGAGTGGGGTGGATGGTTTCGGGCTTCAGATATCGGTTACAAGCCAGAATACGCAGTTGGTTAGGGGTTTTGAACGCATCAATCCAGAGCCTGATCGGTCCGGCGGTTTTGTCTGCTTTTTCGTATAATTCTTTTAAATCGATTTCCCAAGCCAGCCACCAACGATCGAGGCTGAGCTTGTCCTCTGAAGACCAGAGCGCCGCCATAGTTGAATCTTCGGAGCGGGAAAAAAACCAGTTCGAATCCGCATCCAAGGGCGGCATGCTTTCAAGTTCTGCATCAAACTGATCTTTTTCGAGACCGATGATTTTACCGCCACTTTGATATGTGGCATCGGTGCTTTCCAATCCTATGTGCAAGAGGGCTTTAAGCTTACTGTCTGGTGGTAATTTGAGGATTTTCAGGCTGTATTCCAGAAGACCGTCTGGGAAAAGCGTGTAGATGAGGGCAAATTCCAGTCCCGGGTTCTGTTTGCTGACAAATTTCAGTTCCAAGCGGTTAGCTTTGCCCAGCTCTGATACTTCTACCGAAAAGGGTTCCTCGCTTTCGAATTCATCGATGTAGGGCATGCCAATACTGGGCGGTATGAAGTTTATAAAGGCACCTTGATCGGATTGGAAATAAGCCTCGTTGCGAACAGATGTTTGCCAAATAAAAAGAGTGTAGGCTCCGTTCAGGAGTTGGAATTTGCCCGGAATCACAAGCTGGTGTGATGAGCCGCGCATGGGCAGAAAAACCAATGGCTGTATGTTGAAAACTATCTGTTTCCCCTTGTGGGGATAGGCTTTAACTTCAACCTGGGGAGCGTAGATGGAGGCCGCGGAAAGACAGAAATCCAAGGGCAGAAAGCTTTTTTCATGGGCTTCCAGGCGGATTTTGTGGCGGTATTTTTGCAATTCGACTCTTTCATCCTGGGGAAAATTAATCTCGAAATCGCAGGGCACAGGAAAGTTGTTTTCCAGGTTCAAAAACATCCGGCTGGGACGTCCGGGAAGATGAGAAAACATTTCCCTGGAGAGTTTCAGATTCAGGGGATAGTTGATTTTCAAGCCGGTTTTAAGCTCCATGCTGCGACCGTTGATGGTGACCTTGCTGCAAAGACCTGGCAGGGCTTCCCATTCTGAAGCTTCGGCTTCGATGGGATCGATGAAAAAAGTGGTGGAAATCTCACGGAGGTCTTGGATCTCGTCTTCAAAGTCAAGTTCATGCTGCACTTGTGAATCTGAATGGCCTTCCAAACGCAGATGCAAAGGCTTTCCGCTTTGATTGCGAACCTGATAGATGGCTTGGTATTCAATGCCAAAAACTGGTTCGGATTCCGTGATGAGGGTTTGGATTTCAAAATCTTGGGTGGCAAGGCGCACGATGCCTCTGCCGCGCTTTTCCACTGTGACTTCCAGCTTTTTCTCATCCTTTTCCCAAACGTAGTCATAAAACTCAAACCCCTTTTCCAGCCTGCCATCGGGGACGCTTTCCAAGACGCGCTGGAGGTCGTCGTACCAATCAAAATACTCGAACCAGGGTTTCAACATTTCGTTTTTCATCAGCCCGGGCAGAAAATTCATCAGGTGGGTGGTGCCGGATTCCATCTTTTCCCAAAAGAAGCCGCATTTTTTATATAAGGGCATGGCTTTCAGGTTGCCAGGCCAGGTGAAAAGGTCGATGCGGGCATAGCCCAATTCAGCAGCGCGGAGAACGCAGCGCTTAACCAGCTCTTTGCCAATACCCTGCCCGTGACGGGAAGGCAGCACATTCAACATTTCGATGTAAGCCACGCCCCGTTCTTCCTGGTAGTTGCAAAACAACACATATCCGATCACGTCGTCGCCTTCCATTGCCAGCCAGATATTTAGATAGGATGAGTTTTCAATTTCCTTCAGCACCTTGGCTTCGCTGGAATCCCAAAACCTGCCCAGCCAGCCTTCAGAGCTGCGATTCCACATATCCGCAATGGCTTTCGCGTGGCGAGGTTGGTATTCCACATAGTTAATTTGCGTCATCATTCCTCCTTGTGAGAAATTCGGTGAGTTTGGGCTATGGCAGGTCCACAAACAGCAAGCCCGGCGTCATAAGTTCTTTGGATGCAACCGGTTTTCCATCCCTGAGAAACCAGGCTCCACCACAATAGATATATCCATCCTCAATTTTGTCATCAACAAGGTTCACCGCAGCCACCGGGGAACCAATTTTGGCATATTCTGCCTGATACCAGGGAAATTCAAGTTTGTCCCAGTTTTGTTGGATATCCGGGTCGAAAGTATAGGCTCGAGCTATGATGTGCAGTGCAAAATCCGGTTTTTGCGCGGCGATGCTATCAACGAGGCCATCCACAAAAAGGTCGCCACAAATGAGGACGGCGATTTTTCCCCACGGGGTTTGGGCAATGCCAGGGTTTTCACCGCAGCGATAGAAATTTGGGTCCGCGTTCGAGGTTAGCCATCCGGGTGAAATTCTCCTGTAATGAAGGGCGTTTTCACCATCCGGGCCTAAAAGCAGGAAGCTGTCATAAATCAGATTTCCCTCTTTTTCCAAAAAGCCAAAACCCACTCCCATGCTGTGTTTTCGAGCAGAGTTACGCAGGGTTTCAATATGTGCAGAATCAAGCTCCAAGCATCTGGAAATGTCTGATTTATAGTCACCTTCGATGTCGATGCCACCCAAGATTGCTTCGGGAAAAACAACCAAGTCGCATTTTTCCCTGGCGGCAGAATCGATGTCTTCCAGCATCCGCAGGCAGGCGGCATCAAGATTTTCGATTAGATGAAAAACGGAAAGGGCAAGTTTTGTCAAGTTTCCTCCCGGTGACCTGGTGCCGTGTGGGAGTCAGATTTTCGCGACTACCTCACAGCGTTTTTTGGTAGAGTCTGAATTTTTTGTATATAACCGAGCCGGCACGTTCCATTTCACCGCGCATGGATAAATTGTTTTCCATGATGTGGTGGCTGTCGATGATTTTGAAGCCGGCATCAAAGGCTGTTTTCAGTTGTGAATAACCGATGAGGATATCCACTCCGCGGCCACGGTATTCTTTTTTCACGGCGCCCAAGAGGCTGTCCAATTGGATGCTGGTTTTTGAGGCATTGAGAATGTGAGTGAAGCCGAAAGGAAAGAGACGTCCGCGCGCTTTGATGAGTCCGGGCGAGATATTCGGGACGCTAATCATGAATCCGATTAATTCTTTTTCAGGGGTTTCCACGCCTTTGATGAATCTTGGGTCCACCATCATCATAAAACGCTTTGCCAGATGCTCCATATCTCCTTCCGTGAGAGGTGAATAGCCATAAATCTCATCGAAAGATTCGTTCATGAGGTTGAAAACGGGACGGATGTATGGCTTGATTTCACGCTTTGACTTGAACTCTTTGAGTTTGAAGAGCTTGCTGCGGCTGTAGCGTTCGAACATTTTCTCATAGATTGGGGTTTTGGCTTTCGCAATATCCATTTTGTAAACGAACCAATCGAGCTCTTTGCCATAGCCCAGTTTTTCCATGTATTCGTTCATGATGGGTGTGTTTTGATAGCAGGAAATGGTGGGATTTTCATCGTAGCCCATGTAGATGAAGCCTTCGGGGTCTTCCTCAGTGAAGCCCATTGGCCCAACGATTTTTTCCGCTCCACGCTGTTTTCCCCAATCTTCCGCAAAATTCACCAAAGCGCTCACCACTTCAAAATCGTCGATGGCGTCAAAAAAACCAAAGCGGCAGGTTTTGGCTTCGGCATATTCGTTATATTTATGGTTTATGATGGCGGCAACGCGTCCCACACATTTGCCATCCTTCCAAGCCAGTCTGAACTCTGTGTCACAATATTGCAGGGCAGGATTTATTTTGCGATTCAGGACTTCCTTATCGTCATCAAAAAGCGGTGGCACCCAGCCTGGGCGATGTGCGTTAATGCTTTCTGGCAGGAATAAAAAGCGTTTCATATCCTTGGAGTTTTTGATTTCTGTGAGGGTAACTGACATGATACATCCTTTCTTGTTTCAAAGATTTTGGTGTAATTCAAACAAAAAATGTAAGCCCGCCATCCTGTCAAGCTCCACCTTTTTGCATAAAATTTCCTTGCCAAAAAGGCGGGATTGAATTTTATGGCTCAACACAGTTAAAAATGTAAGGAATAACCGATTATGGCAACCATGGCAGACATCCGCAACGGGATGGTTATAGAGTTTAAAGACGACCTCTGGGAGGTGGTGGAATTTTTGCACGTTAAACCGGGCAAAGGTCCAGCCTTCATGCGCAGCAAGCTGAAAAACGTCCGCACGGGCAAGGTTGTGGAAAACACTTGGCGTGAAAGCGACACCTTCAACGAAGTTCGGGTCGAGCGCCGCAAGATGGAATATCTCTATCGCGATGGCGACCTTTTTGTGATGATGGACAGCGAAACTTATGAACAGCTTCCTGTGGATGGCCATGTGGTTGGAGATTTGGAAAAGTTGATGCTGGAAAACATGGAAATCAGCATCCTGTTTGCGCCCAATGAGGAAATTTTGGGAATCGAGCTTCCTGTCACGGTGGTGCAAACCATCGCCGAATGCGAACCAAACGTTAAAGGTAACACAGCTTCCGGTGGAGGAAAAACGGCTTACACCGAAACTGGCCTGCGGTTGACCGTTCCCTTTTTTGTGGAAATGGGAGACAAGGTTAAAATCGATACCCGCAGTGGTGAATACATAGAAAGAGCAAATTAAATAAATAAATTAATCGCCCCGAGCGAAAAAGAGGATTAAAATGGGAAGAGTGAAAAGCTTTGCCGCGAAAACGGCTCACGATGCAGCCACAGAAGGTAAAGTGCATTGCGCTGTTTGCGGCACCGAAATCAAAAAGGTTAAGATTGTGGCAAACCGGAAAAGAGGCGGTGAGGGCTGGACCCCGCGCTATGAATTTGTGAAAATCTGCAAATGCAATGAAGAGGACCTTCTGGCAGGAAAGACTCTGTAACGAAATCAGCGTGGAGTTCAAGGAGCTTGGTCCGGCTTTGCCAATCAGCATAACGGTTCCGCGGCTTTTTGGGCTTCATGTGTGAAGTTGCGTTATGTGGAGATATATTGAAAATCAAACCGGCTTTGAAGCCGGTTTTTTGTGTGGGAGACATAATATTTGGCTGGAGCTCCAGGCTGAGGTGAGCTTTTTTCGTTGACAGGGAACTGCGTGTGGGAATAATTGAACAATGTATGTTAGTTTTGGGCCGCAGCGCGGCTGAATCGGGTTATTTTCTTTACCAATATAATCAGCAGGAGCTAAGTGATGCCCTCAAATTATAAGCGGGCTTTTGGCCTGATAACTGCGCTCTTCGTGGCGGCCTTTCTGGGCGCGATGGTGCCGGCGCATCCCTTGTGTGAACAGCTTCCACCGGGTTTTAAACCAACCAAGGTGGAAAGCTCGCGTCTGGCTTTTCCCGGCTCATGTGACAGCCCCAAAAATTTGCCCAACAACATCCTGGTGCTGCGAGTGCAATTCAGCGATGTGAAATTTGCCGCCACCGCTCAATATCCGGATTTTCTGGTTCATGATGAGGATTTTTTCAACCGCTGGATGCTTCATTTGGGTGATTTTTTCAACGACGCATCCCACGGCGCCTACAATTTGCACTACACCCTGCATCCGGAAGTTTTCACCCTGCCTCAGACCATGGCATATTACGGTGCAGATTCTGAGGATACGACCGATGCCAGGTTGAAGGAATTCTTTCAAACCACGATGCAGATGGCGGATCCGGCTATCGATTTCAGCCGCTTTGGCGGGCTTATCATCTTCCACGCTGGCGCCGGCCAGGAATCCGACATCAATGGTATTCGCAAAGAGGAGATTTGGTCAACATTTCTCACCCGCGCGCGCTTGCAATATTGGTTTGATGAAGATAACGATGACTATCAAGGTTATCCCGCTGATGGGATACATCTTACAAATATTGTGATTGTCCCTGAACACGAATTTCAGGACTATTTTCCCGGAGAGGGTGAAGACAACGCCGATGTATATCTCTTCAGCATGTATGGCGTGCTTTGCCACCAGTTTGGCCACATTTTGGGATTGCCCTCGCTTTTTGACAACGATTCCAGCAACGGAGCCTCGCAAGGCATTGGAAATTGGGGGCTTATGGGAACAGGAATTTGGAATGCCAGCGGTTATGTTCCCGCCCAGGTGAGCGCCTGGAGCAGGGTTTTTCTGGGTTGGGAAAATCCGATTGTGGTGAGTTCTGACGCTGAAAACCTTCCGATTGAACACTTTCTGAATCATACCATGGTGGAAAACCGTGTTTACAAAATCCCTATTTCGGACGCTGAATATTTCCTGATTGAAAACCGCCAGCAGAACCCTGATGGCAGCGTTGATCCCTATAATGGATTGCCGAGCTACACTTTCGCGCTGCTTCCGGATGGGGAACAGGATTACTATGAAAACTATCCCGAGCTGCCTTTCTTTAATTTCATGAAAAATCGCTACAAGGGCAGCGAGTGGGATTTCATGCTGCCAGGCTTGGGCGGGCCAATCCCCATTGGCTTGAACGTGCCTATTGATGGAAGCGGTCTGCTGATCTGGCACATCGACGAAAATATTATCGCCCAAAACTTTACGACGAATTTTGACCTGAATACAATCAATGCCGACGCCAGCCACAAAGGTGTGGATCTGGAAGAAGCAGATGGAATCCAGCATCTGGACACTGCCGCTGCTGATCAGTATAAATATGGCGGACCTTTCGACAGTTTCCGCGCCGGCAACAACAACTATTTTGGCCAGCTAATCCACAATGGCTTGCTTTCTCTGCCAACCGCTGAGAGTTATTATGGTGGCATTCCGTTGGAAATATATGATATCAGCGCAAGCGGCAACACGATGAGCTTTTCCGTGCGTTTTGGCTGGAGTCTTTCCACAGGATATGGCGGCCCAAACCCCATCAATGCTTGTGCGGTGGATTTTGACGGTGATGGCAAACTTGAATTGGTCTATCCTCAGCCGGATGGTCAGATTCACATCTGGAAAGATGAGCAGCCTCTGCCGGGATTTCCCATTTCACGCATGCCGATGGAGCATCCATACGTTTGGACTGGCAGTGAATTCTATTTTCCCATGCAGGTGGGAACCACCGCCCGGCTGTTTAGATTGGATAACGATGGCGGCGAATATCTGCCCAATTTTGCGGGAAAAACCTGGGCTACCCATCCTGTTTCAACTGGAGAATCGCTTTTCATGGCTTTCAACGACAGTTCCAACGGAAATGGGAGCCTGCATAAATACGATCTGCATTCCAAGCAACTTCAAGAGATAACAACTTTTGAAGGCCCCATAGCCACAAACATGGCATGGCTGGACAACAGTCTTTTCGTTCCCTGGCGTCAGGATGAGCTGTTTTATGTTTCGGAGTTCAAAGACGGATTTTCAGACCGTTTGCTGGCAGTGCCGGCGGATTCCACTCTTGTGGGAATCTTTGCCGCTCCGTTTAATCCTCAAACGGATTCTGGCGAACCCGATTTAATCGTGCAATGCCTCAATTCCATCTATGTGTTCGACTCTGAAAACCAAATCCTGCCTGGTTTTCCCTACGTTCACGATATGAATACAACTGCTCCGCTCACCATCGCGGATTGGGATCAGAACGGGACTTTGGATCTGCTGATTTCCTCAGACCGCGGCGTGGCTGTAATCGATTATGCCGGCTCTTTGGTTAGTCCAGCCCCTCTGGCTCTGGCCGCCACGGATTCTTTGGCTTTCAATGCCGGAGTTTTGGTCGCGGACATCGATCACGACGGCAAGAATGAGGTTTTGGGAGCTTTTTCCCACAATCGGCTCATGTGTTGGGAAGACAGTTTCCGCTCCAAGCCCGGTTTTCCCGTGTCGTTTGGAAAACGTAGCCGCAACCTGCCCATCATTGCTGAAGGTTCTGACGGTCAAATTTATGTTTGGCTGGCTTGTGACGATGGAACCGTGCATCGCCAGGTTTTGCCAGACGTCGATTTGAACGACCTCAAACCCGGCTGGGACGCTGAATATGGAAACCTGCAACGCACTGCCAGCCGAGGTTTGGCAGGGCTTACAAACCAATATGAAACCGCGGAGCTCTTCGTTCCCGGCGAATTGTATATCTTTCCAAACCCTCTCAAATCCATCTACGATCAAAAACTTACCCTGAACGTGATGACCAGCCGGGACGCCCAGTTGGAAGTGAGGATTTTCGATATTAAAGGAAACCTGATCCACAGCCAAAATGGACAGGCCAAAGCATATTTGCGCAACCGCGACCTGATTGGCATCCCAGCCGAAAAGCTGGGCAGCGGGGTTTATATCACAGTGGTTTCTGATGGCAAGCAATCACGCAGCATCAAATTCGCGGTGGAAAAATAAGGAAGCAAACACGATGAAAAACAGAATTTTAAGCATGATACTAATCTTGGCGGCAAGCGCTCTTTTTGCCGGGATTCCCTCCAACGCTGGTCAATATGGATACCAGTTTTTGGACATCGGTGGCGATCCAGTTTCCCTGGCCCTGGCTGGCAGAGGCATCAGCGCTGGAACTGAATTAACCGCGTTTTTACGCCAGCCGGCGGCTTCAGTTTCTACTGCCCATCAGGCTTTGGGCGCGGTTCACACACGCTGGTTGGAAGACACTGCCGCAAACAGTGTCTTCTATTCCTATTCCAACCGCAAGTCCCACTTTGGCATGGCGTTGCGCACGCTGGATTATGGCCAACTTGAAATCCGGGACGACAACGGACTCCTGATCGGTGAATATTCTCCTCTCGATATCGACCTGCTGGGAAACTATGCCGTCAGGGTCACACCTTCAATCTATGCCGGTATCAATGCCGGTTTGGTCTATGAAAAGCTCAACACCGATTCCAGTTATGGCCTGCACAGCGATTTGGGGTTCACCTGGCTCACGCCGCTGAAAAACACCCAATTCAGCCTGGCTGTGCGCAATCTTGGCTTTTCATCCGCCATGAACGAAGAACGCACCCTGTTTCCAATTGGCTTTGAAATGGACCTCAGTAAAAGCTTTGAGATGGGCGAACATGCCCTGAATATGGAACTGAGCGGAACCAAAGCCATCGATGAAAATTGGAAAGGCGCGGTGAGCGCTGAATTTGACCTCTATGGTCTCGCTTTCGTGAGGGCTGGCTACAAAATTAACCATGATGCCGAAAACTTGACCGCCGGCCTGGGTGTCCGCTGGAAAAACATCGGGCTGGACTATGGTTGGGCTGCTTTTTCCCACAACCTGAACGATGTACACACCCTCGGCCTCAGCTATCGATTTTAAGAATCCATGAAAAAACCACATCTGCTCGCTCTACTCGCTTTTTTGGCGCTGACCCTGGCTTTGTCTGCCCAGAATGTCACTCCCAAACAGGTGATTGTAAAATCGCAATGGCCGCTCAGCATCAAATCCGATCGCAGCGGCCTCACGGAATTTGATTCCTGGCTCGACAGGCATGGAGCTTTTTACCTCAGACCAATCAAGGGAATGCACCAGCCGCGTTATTATCTGGTAAATCTGGATGAAGAACCGGATTGGGACACCCTACATGAAGGAAAGCTCAGTTTTCCCGGCATCGAATATGTGCAGCCAAACTATCTCTCGGAATTGCACTTGCATCCCAATGACCCGCTCTATGGCTCACAGTTCCACGAAATGGTATCCAACCCCCAGGCTTGGAATTACACCACCGGCAGTTCACAAGTGATTGTTGGCGTCATCGACTCCGGCTGTCTCATAAATCATCCCGATCTGCAGGCAAACATTTATATCAACCCAGGCGAAGACCCCGCTTTGGGACTGCATAACAATGGTATCGACGATGATGGAAATGGATACATCGACGATTGGTGTGGCTGGGACTTTGTGGACGCGCCTGAGATGGCGGATGTGGCTGTGGGAGACTATTTGGATCAGGATAACGACGTGGAGGACGAGAACTTCCACGGAACTCACGTTGCCGGCATCATCGGCGCTGTGGGCAACAACGCTGTGGGCATCACCGGAGTTTGTTGGAATGTAAAAATAATGCCCATTCGTGCTGGTTTTCGCACCACCACGGGACAGGGCTATCTGCAGGATGACGACGCTGCGGCTGCCATCGTTTACGCTGCCGACAACGGCTGTCATGTGATTAACCTCAGTTGGGGAGACCCGAACTATTCACCCATCATTGCCGACGCCTGTGATTATGCCTATTCAAAAGGCGTAACCATTGTGGCATCAGCCGGTAACGATCCCGGTCCGATACTCAGTTATCCAGCCAAGCTCTCAAACGTGATTTCTGTTGGCGCCGTGAACCGAAACCGCACTTTGGCGGGTTTTTCCAGCTATGGCCCCGATCTCGATATCGTCGCGCCCGGAGAAATGGTTCTCAGCACCTATAAAATGAATGTTGGCGAACAGTATTTTGAACAGAGCGGAACCTCGATGTCTTCGCCCTTCGTGGCTGGCGCCGCGGCTCTGCTTTTATCCCTGCATCCTGGTCTCAGTCCGGATGAAGTGCGCTCACGCCTGCTTACTTCCACGGATGATCTTGGCGCCGCGGGGTTCGATATGTACTACGGACATGGTCTTCTGAACACCCGCAGGCTTTTGGAAAACGTGAACGCGCCTCTGATTTACGTGGATGAACCTTTCGACCACAGCGGGGTGACCCAAAGTTTTGATATCATGGGCACCATCGTGGGAGATGATTTTTTCCGCTACAGCGTGATGTACAGCAATAAGCAGGTACCCTCCATTTTGGATTGGTTCGATGTTCAAACCCATCAAAACTACCCCTTCCACTATTATCAACCAGTAGAAAACGGCCTTTTGGCACATTTTCACATCCCGGAAGCTTTTCCCGAAGGGGAATACACAATCCGCTTGCAGTATGAAAACACCTCAGGCCAGAAATTCAATTTTTTCCGCAGCGTGATTTACGACAGCAGCCCGCCTGTGTTGGTACAGCCTTCTTTGTCGGGCTTCAGCCGTTATGACGGGCCAAATCTGCGGTTCTACGTTTCCGCAGCCTTTGACGAGTTGGTGCGAACCGAACTCATCATCAAAGATTCGGCGGGATTTTCTCACAGTGTTTACGGTGCGGTTTTGGATAGTATCCACGTTTGGGCCGTGCCGCCGCACCTGCCTCAGGGTCCTGTCAGCATCAGAATCAAAGCCACAAACCCCGGAAATCTGAGCTATCTTTCCCCCGAATTTGAGAATTTTCTGAATATCCAATATGAAGCGGTGTCGAATCATGGCTACAGTTGGACCGAAATTGGCCAGGCACGCGTTCCACTCAATTATATGTACGACTATGATGGAGACGGAATCAAGGAATATGTGGCAATGGATTTGCCCAAAACCGGCTACGGAGAAGTGTTTGTTTACCAACCGAGCCCCGCGGGACATATATTGAAACATTCTTTCAATGAAAGTTTTTGGCTTCTGGGAGGCGGGGATACCAACGGACTGGGTCAGGAACTGCTTCTCCTGAAAGGGGATACCGCAATTTTGATGGATAGCCAGACCATCAGCAATTATCCAAATATCGAACTCTGGGAAGAGCCTTCCATCACGGGTGGAACGATTGTGGATTATTCCGGCGACGGTATTGACGACATTTTGCTGGTGAAAATCCTGCCGGCAGAGCGTGTGATCCAAGCTTACAAACGCTCCGGAAACACCTTCGTGCCCAAAAACACCTTGCGCAACACCAGCGCCACTGATTTTTACAACACCTTTGTGCCCACCATCATTGTAAGAAATTTCGATGGAGACAATTACAAAGATATTCTGACCGCCGATACCGACGGCGACATCATGATTTTCGAGATTCGAAACGACAACGTGGACGAACTGGTCTGGAGCCACAGATTGCCAGTGGGAAATACTTACAGCCTTGCCGCGGGTGATTTTGACGGCAATGGACGCCAGGATTTCTTTGTGGGCGGATACCACACCGATAGTGTTGACCCAAACCGCAGTTTTTGGTATTTTGAGGGCTTCAAGAGCGTTTCGAACAACAATTATGCCAGCATGGGCTCCATAATGTTCAACGAAGTGACCTCACAAAGCGCCATTTTGGCTCACGATTTGGATGGTGACGGAAAAGACGAACTTATTTTGGCAATTGCCCCCAACCTCTACATCCTGAAATATATAGATGGCAAATTCAAGCCGGTTTTTTATGGTCAAAGCTACCGCAACTACAGCTTGCTGGCGTACAAGGACGAGAACAACCGCCCCTATTTTTTAACCAACTATGAAGTTGCTCCAGATTCGGTGGTTTGCGTGGAGTGGACCACTGAAGAGCCTCACACCGGACCGCCCACACCCGCCAATTTCATTGCCCAGTCCGAAAACGAAAGCAGAGTGCGCCTATCCTGGATTGCCAATGGCGCGGATTCCTATCGTCTCTACCGCCGGAAAGGTGATTCCAACCCTGAAATTCTGGTGGAAATTCCTGACCAAGTGTGGTTGGATGAAGGCCTTGAGGAAGGCGCCACCTATTCTTATGCTGTTACCGCCATCAATTCCAACTATTCTCCTCCAGAAAGTATTCCCAGTGTCTGGCAAACTGTAACTCCATATCCGATTCCCAGGGTTTTGGAAGCCCGCATGATTAGCTCGAACATGGTGAAAGTCATGTATGATCAGCGGATGAGTGGAGACGCGCTGAACCCGAGCCTCTACACTGTGGATCACGGAGTGGGACAGCCCAGCTCGGTAAACAGCATTGCCACCCAATGTGGGGTGCTTCTGCATTTCAGCCCGAATCTGCCCCCCATTTCGGAAAAATTCAACCTCAATATCCGCGATTTAAACAGCGCTCAGGGGGTTGGCTTTTCCTCGCTCACCGTTTCCTTTGATTGGGAGGAGGATCTCATCCCGCCAAAAGTTCAGGAAGTGACGGTTTTGGACGATAAACAAACGATTCGCGTTCTCTTCAGCGAAGAAATCGCCGCCATAAATCCCCGCCCCCAGATGCTGGAAAATTATATTTTAAACAACCATTCCAACGACCCCGACAACTTTATCCATAGTGTTGTCCACGAAGAAGATGCCATCCTGATACGTATGGGTGAAAAGCTTAAAACAGGCTCCGCTGCCTATGAAATTAAAATCAAAAACTTGCGCGACCTGGCGGGAAACATCATCTCAGCCCAGGGGAACATCGCTCGTTTTTATCTGACCAACCACGATGACCTGAAACACCTTCTGGCATATCCAAATCCAGTCACTTCCGGCTCCACGCAATGCAACATCATCAATTTTCCCGCCGGAAAGGAAGGACAGATAAGGATTTACGACAGCTCGGGAAGCTTGGTGAAATCCGCCGCCATCGGTCCCTTCGATCCTGTGGTGAACAACCTCACCTGGAGTTGGGACTTAAAAAACAACGAAGGCAAAAAAGTGGCTACCGGCATCTATTTCTATGTGGTTCACATGGGTAAGAAAACCGGAAGGGGAAAAATAGCGATTATAAAATAGTTTCCAAACTGGGATTTTAAAAAGAAACCCTTCACTATATTTGGACGAGTCTCGCGGCACGAACAGTCAAAGCCCTAAGCCTTTGTGTGGCTTAAGGTTACCTTATAAAACATAAGGAATACCAAGGGCGGCAAGCAAGGAAGCAGCAAATTATTCTCATAACCCATAGTGTGCAAAGAGTTTACAAATCAGCTCAGTTTTGTGAGTTTGTGAACAATCTTGGAGAGGAGGATTTGGTTTTATAAATGGCACGTTCGCTGCTTCGCTCCTGCCTCTGACTCAATATCCTCTCCAATGTCACTGCTGAGCATCCCGATTCTTTTACGGGTTGATCACGAGGCATGTTCAAATGACTCTTGGGCTGGGAAAAAGAGCGGGGCAAGAGAGCGCTCTTTTCAGG
>JAAYKA010000062.1 GCA_012522635.1 Candidatus Cloacimonadota bacterium | reverse complement strand
GACGCGGATGCCCAAGTTTAGTGAATTGAGCATCACAAACACCAGATGGCTCAATGATGGATACGTGGAAATCGCATTCAAAGAACCTTCTCTGGCAGCGCTTTGCAAGCCTGGGATGTTTTTTGAACTGAAGGCGAAAACTGACGCGCAGGAGCGTAAACTTTTCAAGCCCATCAGCGTTTCCAGTGTTTTTGAAGGACAGATCAGCTTCATCATTAAAGTGCTCGGATCAGGCACGCAGGCACTGGCAAAACTCGCAACAGGCGAAACGCTTCTGGCGCTGGGTCCCTTGGGAAATTCTTTTCCTCTGGTGGAGGATAAAAATGTGCTTTTGGTCAGCGGCGGGGTAGGCTGGCCGCCTCTGGGTTTTCTGCGCACATTCCTGAAAGAGAAAAACCGCGTGCTACATATTCATGGAGGCGCCACAGCTACGGATATTTTTCCCTGTGATGAATTTTACACCGTGGACGGCAGCGCTGGCGTAAAAGGATTGGTAACCCAAAACCTCGTTCAAATCCTGAATGAGGAAAACATCGATATCATCTATAGTTGCGGTCCTTTGCCAATGATTGCCGCCATCCAAAAAGTGGCTGGCAAAATCCCACACTATGCCTCGCTGGAAGCCTATATGGCATGCGGTGTGGGCGCCTGTTATGGCTGCGCAATCCCAGTGGGGGAGAGCTACCAGCGTGTTTGCGCTGACGGTCCGGTTTTTAACGCCGCTGAAATCCGCTGGGAGGAATTGTGAATCGCCTTGCCACATCTTTGGGACGCCTGAGCCTGCAAAGCCCGATAACTGTCGCTTCCGGCACTTTCGACAGCAGTTATTTCGAGTTTTTCGACCCCAAAATTCTGGGTGCCTATACCACCAAAACTATTACCCTGCATCCAAAAATGGGGAACAAGCCACCTCGCGTTTTTGAAAATGAGGCGGGCTTACTCAACAGTATCGGTTTGCAAAACCCGGGTTTGGACGCTTTCATTGCCCAGGATTTGCCCCGCCTGCGTGATGGTCTTGAAATCCCGTTGATTGTCAGCTTTTCCGGCTCTTCCATCGCGGAGTTTGGCGAGATTTTGGAAGCACTGGAAAAAGAGGATGGCATAGCGGGATATGAGATAAATATTTCCTGCCCCAATGTGGAAAAAGAGGGAATTGCCTTTGGTGCTGATCCGGATGTGGTTTTTTCCCTGGCGTCGGCCTTGGCTGCAAAAACGAAGCGGGAACTAATCTTCAAACTAAGCCCAAACGTTACCGACATTGCCCAGATTGCCAGCGCCGCCCAGGACGGCGGAGCCAGTTCTCTGGCTTTGATAAACACTCTTTATGGTGCCGCCATAAATTGGAAAACGGGACGCTTTTTCACTTCCAATCCAGTTTGTGGCTACAGCGGCACTGGCGTAAAGCCCGTAGCTTTGGCTCTCTGTTATAAAACCGCTCAGGAAGTCAAGATTCCCATCATCGCTTTGGGTGGGATTAACACTTGGCAGGATGCCCTGGAGTTTTTCTATGCGGGAGCTTCCGCAATCGCATTGGGAACCGCTTTTTACAGCAATCCCCTCGCCGCGGAAAAGCTCCATGCGGGTCTTAAAAAACATCTGGAAGAAAACAAGATCACACTTCCAGAGCTGATTGGAACCGCAAGCCTGCCTCAATCTTAACTCCAGAAACAGAGCCAGTCGATAGTCATTGTTGAACCCCCCGATAAAAAATCGGGAGGCTTTGGAAGGGTTCTTAGATCACGTATTTTTTGGAGTTTAGAGCGAGCTTGGAGGAAGATTGGGCTTGACAGCAGAGGCTTCTTAAATATCTTGTCTTCAGATCTTTACCTTTTTATATGGGGGTGACATGGTTTCGACAGGGAACCTGAGTGTGAGAGATGCATGCCGGAGACGCTGTCCGCTCCGTCAAAAAGCAGCAAACAAATCTAATTGCAGATTACAATTACTCCTTGGCAGCATAAGCATGCCAACGTTCAACCCATCCGGGCCGCCGGGAAGGAATTTGAGCGTCGAAACAGTGCGGCTGCTCCGAACTGGACACCCATAGAGTTCGGTTAAGACCATGGGACCGGCTCATACGGGTCTGCCCGTCTTTCACCGTCTGAGCTCAAATTAAAGATGGCTAAGCATGTAGATTCACTCATAATCTGTTCTTTGGACGCGGGTTCGATACCCGCCACCTCCACCAAAATTTTGAAACGGCTTTGGATTTCCGAGCCGTTTTATTTTTGTCCATAATATTGATTGGGTATGGAGAAACTTGACTTCCAAAAAAGTGATATTCCCCAAGCGTGGTCGGGTTTTGGTAGAAAAAGATAAAGAATATCTTGACACAATGGCTGTAAATAGGATTTTGATTCGAATAGAAAAATATCCGCAAATGGAGGAAAAACATGTCCGAAAATCTCAAGTACGGAACCATCAGTTCACAAAAAGCTATGGAATTGGAAGATAAATATGGAGCTCACAACTATGCGCCGTTACCGGTGGTTTTGGCAAAAGGAGAAGGTGTGTTCGTTTGGGATCCAGAGGGAAAGCGCTATTACGACTTTCTTTCAGCCTATTCAGCAGTAAACCAGGGCCATTGCCATCCCAAAATTGTCAATGCGCTCATCGAACAGGCAAAGGAGCTGACACTCACATCACGGGCGTTTTTCAACAACAAACTGGGTGATTTTGAAAAGTATATCACCGAATATTTTGGCTATGACATGGCGCTGATGATGAACACCGGCGCGGAAGGCGTTGAAACCGCCATGAAGCTTGCCCGCAAATGGGCTTACAAGGTCAAGGGCGTGGAAGCAGACAGAGCCATCATCATTTTTGCGGAAGGCAACTTCCATGGTCGCACCATCAGCATCGTTTCCGCATCCACCGATCCGGATTGCCGCGACGGTTTCGGACCATTTTTGCCTGGCATCGAAACAGTTCCCTACAACGATCCCGCCGCCCTGAAATCTTTCCTGGAAAAACACGGAAAGAACGTGGCAGCCTTCATCGTTGAACCCATCCAGGGTGAAGCCGGAGTTTACGTTCCGGACGAAGGCTATCTGAAAGCCTGTTATGACATTTGCAAAGAATATAATGTTCTCTTTGTGGCAGATGAAATTCAAAGCGGACTTGCCCGCACCGGTAAGATGCTTGCTTGCGACTATGAAAACGTTCGCCCCGACATGCTGATTCTGGGCAAAGCCCTTTCCGGTGGCGTGATGCCAGTTTCGGTTGTTTTGGCAGATCGCGAAATCATGCTCACCATCGAGCCCGGACAGCATGGATCCACCTATGGCGGTTTCCCGCTGGCATGCGTGGTTGCCAAAGCCGCTCTGGAAGTGCTGAAAGAAGAAAAGCTTGCCGAGCGTTCCTACGAACTTGGCATCAAGTTTCGCGAAGCCCTGAATGCCATCAAGCATCCCATGGTGAAGATTGTGCGAGGAAAAGGCTTGTTGAACGCCATCGTGGTTGAGCCCAAGGATGGTATCGAAGCTTGGGACGTTTGCGTGAAACTGAAAGAAGAAGGCGTGCTTTGCAAACCCACCCATCGCCATATTATTCGTTTGGCACCACCTTTGACCATCACTGAAGAGCAGCTCATGGAAGTTGCTCAAATCATTGGAAAAGTATTTAATTCCCTGTAATTAATCACAATCCAGGAGGGCGTGGATTTGCCCCGCCCTCCGTTTTGTATTTATGAAAAGACCAGATTTTCGCAGCGGCTTTGTGGCTATCATCGGTAAGCCTAACACCGGTAAATCAACTTTGATGAACCGGATTTTGGGAGAAAAGCTTTCCATAACTTCGCCCAAGCCCCAAACCACGCGCTATGCCATCAAAGGCATCCTTAACCGTGATGATTGCCAAATCATTTTCATTGACACACCTGGCTATTTGCGGCCTCGCTATGAACTTCAGGAACGAATGCGCAAAATATGGACGGATGCCTTCAAGGATGTGGATCTGGTGCTTTTTATGAGCGAAACACAGCGTTTCCCAACTGAATATGATCTGGAAGTTCTGGAACAGCTCAAAGAGGTGCGCACCCCGCAGATTGCGGTGTTTAATAAACTGGATTTGACACCGGATCTTTCACGTGAAGCCTTGATTTCGCATCTGCCGAAAAGTGTGAACGAAACGGTTTTTATTTCCGCCACAACGGGTGAAGGTTTAAATGAGATGATGGAAGCACTTTTGCGCTACATTCCATTTCATGAACCCTATTATGAGGAAGACCAGCTTTCAGATTTGCCTCTGCGCTTTTTTGCCCAGGAAGTGATTCGGGAAGGAATATTCCACAATTTTTCTCAGGAAATCCCTTACGCAACCGCTGTTTTAATCGAAGCTTTCAAAGAAGAAAGAGAGCAGACTGTGATCGATGCGGTAATCTGGTTGGAGCGCCAAAGCCAAAAGCCAATCATCATCGGCAGAAAAGGGGAAAATCTGGCTCGGATACGGCGTTACGCGGAGGCACAGTTAAGCACATTTTTGGAAACCAAAGTCTTGATTCATCTGTGGGTAAAAGTGAAGCCCGGCTGGCGAAAAAAGAGCACAGCCCTGAAGGAATTGGGTTTCAATTAAGTCTGGAGACTGGAAATCTATTGACATAAAACAACACTCGACATTTTTAGTCACCCAAGCGAAACAGGCTTTTTTTTGTTTTTTTCAAAATACCCTAATGCGTGGAGATTATGCAAACTAACATGGCATCTGATGCATGCTTTGTGGTGGACATTGGAAACACCAACATAAGCTGCGGGATATATAAAAATGAAGAACTGGCCTGGTTCGCCAGGCTTTCGAGTTCCTTGGACCGAACTGCGGACGAATATTACAGTTTTTTGAAGCCCCTTTTGGATGGTTTCAGTGAAGAAAAAATTGGCGCCATCGCAATGGCCAGCGTGGTTCCCGGGCTCAGCCGGGTTTGGCAACATCTTTTCCGAAAATATATTGGCCTCAGTGCTTGGGAATTGACTGCGCTAAATGTGCCGGAACTCAGCTACAGGGTGGCGGATCCCTCTTTCATTGGGGCAGACCTGATTGCAAATGCCTACGGCGCCTGGAAAAAATATGGCAGCAGTTGCCTTATCCTTGATCTTGGAACCGCAACCAAAGTCCAGCTTGTGACCTCTGAAGGCAGATTTGAAGGAGCTGCCATCGCGCCGGGATTGAAAACAGGTGCGGAGCAGCTTTTCAAAAACGCGGCTTTGCTGGCACCAATCGAACTCAGCAAACCGGAAGTGTTTTTGGGAACCTCCACGAAAGACGCGCTGCTGTCTGGAATTGTGCGTGGTCACAGCTTCATGTTGGAAAGCTATGTGCGGCAGGCAAAACTGCATTATTTTGACCTCAAAGACATGCAGGTTATCCTCACCGGCGGCATTGCGGAATTGGTTCAACCCTTGGTTCCCGCTGCCGAAATAATGGACAAGTTTTTAACTCTTGACGGGGTTTTCCTGGCCTGGAAAAACAGCCGCGCATGAAAAAATTTGTTGCCTTCTCCATCCTGATCATGAGCTTGGGCCTTCTTTTTGCCCAACAGGAGTTTTATCCCCGGATCTGGATTCACGGATACAATCCCTTGGTGTATAACACCGTGGATGTGTACAAACTGAATAAAGGCAACAACTATCTGAAACAAAAACCATATTTCATCACCGGAATCGAGCCCAAACAAGACCATAAGATAGATTTTGAGCGGCAAAAACTGGTTCTGACAACAAGCATTGGGGATTATGAATTGCTTCCCGGGCGCACAATCTCGTTCAATTCCTATTTCAGGAACATGCAGCGCAAGGCTTTCAGAAAATCCCTTTTCGAGCGCTATCGCACCCAAAGCACCCAAACCCAGATCACCAGCACTGGATTGATTAAAGAATATGTGTTGGAATTGCCAACCATTGCCATGCCCAAATCCGTGCAAAGAGTGCTTGGCGGTTCCGCTGGCAAACTTAACTTGGACGGCACGGAAAAGGTGACCCTGGAAGTTGGCAGCACCAATCGCAAAAACGTGGCAATTTATGACCAGGACAACGCTGGGCAGTTTGACATCAAAATGGAGCAGGAAACCAATCTGCGGCTCACTGGTACCATCGGCGAAAAAATTGCCGTGAACCTAAAATATAACAGCAAGCAGGATGAGCAGTTTTTCGACCCCAATAACGTGAGCATTAAATATACTGGCGATGAAGATGAATTGGTTCAATCCATCGAGGGTGGAAACATCACTTTGGGGCTGTCTGGTTCACGCTATATCAGCTATTCAACCGCATCCCGCGGACTTTTTGGTGTAACCTCCAAACTGAAATATAAAAACTTGGATCTCACCCTGATTGCCAGCACCGAGGAAGGGCAGAAAAACACTCAAAACTATGTGGGAACCAGCCAGGCGGACTCCACAGTGTTTCGCAGCAGAGACTACGCTCCCCGCACAATGTATTATCTGGATGATCCTTACGAGGTTTATGACCTCTACACCCAAGCGGATGTTTCCAGTCACGTACCCAGCGCATGGGTGAATAATGCCATCAAAACTGACCCCACCGGCGCGTGGAGAATCAAAAACGCAAACCTGCTTCCCGCCAACGGCACCGTGCGAGTGTTTTTGGATGATGCCGTGTCAACAAATAACGTGGCATCCGCAATCGGAGATACAATATATTTCAGTCCCACAGACTTTTATGTCCCATATTATGATGAGCTGATTGAAGGAACGGATTTTGTTACGGACTACACTTCCGGCATCATACGTTTGAATAAAACCATCGACCGCCGTTATACGATTGCGGTAAAATATGTCCGCCGGGACGGCATCCCGGTTCCATTTGTTCAGGACGATGATGACGGGATTCTGCATGCCAAGGTTATCCGCCGCCGCAACCAGGAATACAATCCAAACGACCCGAACAACGTTTGGCACTATCAGATGCGCAACGTTTACAACATGAACAAGACCAATATAAAAAGCGACGGCTTTGGTTTGGATATTTATACCATAAATGTTGACCTCACTCGAAACTATCTGGTACCGGATTCCCTGGCCACTTCAAACATCGTAACCTACACGGATTTCCTGCGTATGGACAGCACCGGTGACGGCCTCATTAATGGTGAAGACAACACTGTAAACCTCACTTCAGGGCTGATTTTGATTCCTTTCATCGAGCCTTTCAGATCTTTGGGCGACGGAGAAGTCTACCGCCAGGAAGGTGAGAGCGTCAGCTATTTGGACATAGATCTATTTATGAGCGTGAAGGGTAAAATTGGTCGGGAATCAGTGGATTTGGGACAAGGCGGTATTCTCAAGGGCAGTGTGATTGTAAAAGTTAATGGTTTCGAACAGAAGGAAAACGTCGATTATATTGTTGACTACGATTTTGGTCGCATCACTTTTCTGACATCCGCGGGCAAGGATGCCGATGCCAAAATTGAGATAGACTATGAATATCGCAGCGCTTTCGAGGTGGCTAGTAAATCATTGGCTGGCGTGCGCGCGGATTGGAATTTCGCGGAATGGGCAAAACTGGGCGGAACCTTCATCTATCGTTCTGAAAACGTTGCGGATAGACGTCCTCGCGTGGGTAACGAAAACATCCAAATGATGATGGCGGACGTTGACGGTTCCATCACCGTGAAACCTTATTTCGTCACACGTTTTTTGAACTGGCTACCCTTGATTAACACCACCGCGGAAACCCGAATCACCCTTTCAGGCGAAATTGCCTACACGATTCCCAGCATCTATGGCGACCCCAAAGAAAAACGCAAGGAAGCCTATCTGGATGATATGGAATCAATTATGGATTTTTATCCCATGGGGGTGACGATTGGATCCTGGTCTCCAGCCAGCAAACCTTGGAACACAACTTTGGCAAAGGGTCGCACGATATGGTTTAATCCCAAAAATATCCGCCGTGACCAAGTTGAGGATCCAGCCACCCTCACAGATGCAGAAAAGCGTGAAACAGTAACGGTTTTGGCGTTGAAAGTTTTTCCCTCGAACCTGGGTGTTCCAAATTCCGATGTTTGGAGCTGGGGCGGCGTGATGAAATATCTGGGCAACCAGCTTGATTTTTCCCAAAAGAAATATATCGAGCTGATGGTGAAGGTGATTCCAAACGAATCAGGTATCATGCCCAGTCCCATCCTGCGAGTCGATTTGGGTGATATCAGTGAAGACTTCTATACTGATTTTGGCGGCTTGGGTGTTTTGAACACAGAAGACGTAAATGGCGACGGCGTGCTTTCCACAGATGAAGATACCGGCTTGGACGGGCTTTTCAATTGGGAGCCTGGTGCTGACCCCAACGATTTGGCAGACAACACGATAGACCAATATGGAGACTATCCAAACATAAACGGAACCGAAGGCAACCGCGTCCTTGACACTGAAGATTTGGATGGAAATGGTGTTTTGAATACGCTTGACCGCTATTTCAGCTATTCCTTCGCGCTTTCGGATTCCACCTATTTGCAAAACGTAAATGCCGATGGATGGCGTCTTTATCGCATACCCATCACAGATCCAGACACATTCGAAATTGTTAATAACTCCACCGCCGGGGTGAATCCCTCTCTCAAAAAGATTTCATACGGGCGCTTGGTTATGGAAACCAATGTTCCCGCCAAAGTGCTTGTTTACGATTTTAATGTGGTTGGAAATAAATGGGAAGATTTTCACGTGCGCACCCTGGACAACCAGATTGTGGCTGACGCCATGCTGAATACCTACAACACGTCCTACCTCTCCGGAATCGTGAACAACCAAAAGAACAGCGCGCACTACGTTTCCCCTGAGGGAAGCTATTATATTGAATTGCGCCGCGAATCAAGCGAAAGCGCGCTCACCCTTGAAGTTGAGAACCTTCAGCCAGGTCATCAAGCCTTGTTGAGGCAGAGGATGCTGGATCCATACAACCTTCTCTCCTATAATAGAATCAGATTTTGGGTCTATCCGGAAGCCAGAGAAGGCGCGCACTCTCATCCTGATTCCATGGATGTGATTTTCCGGGTCGGAGCGGACAGCCTGAACTATTACCAGATTCGTCAGCGCGTGCCGGTTTTTCCATATTACGCAAAGATGGAAAGAGGAGCCTGGATCGAACTGGATTATGATCTGCAGAGCATGACCTCGTTGAAAGAGAACTTTCCAGACCAAACTTCCGGTCAGATTATCCAAGGAAACACAGTCTATAGCTTCCGCGGTTCGCCCACAGTCACAAATACACGGGATATCTATTTCGGTATCTATTCTCCAACAGATATACCAGCCCCCATGCCATTCAGCGGAATCATGTATTTTAATGATTTGAGGGTTGCCGAACCCTATGAAGATATCGGCGTGGCCAAAAGGCTGTCGCTGAATTCAAGCTTCGCTGATCTGAGCACTTTGATCATCGATTATGAGGATAAAAGTGAAAACTTTAACACAACCATCCAGCGGGGCAGAACAAACACTTTCACCAGCTCGAAGACCCTGAATATAACCAACCGCTATTTCCTGAACAAGCTTTTCCCCAGCGCCTGGGGCTTGGATATTCCGGTAACCCTCACACGCAATTATTCTTTGGGAATCCCGCGGTTCCAAGCTAATTCAGACCTTCTGCGCGATAATATCGACGATCCTGAAGATAAAAATCGTCAACGCAATGAAACCCTGACCTATGCCGCTGATTTTGGTTTCAGCCAACGCAGCGTTCCAAAATCCAAAATCCTGCAATATACGATTTATAGAACTTCGATCAGCGGACGAATTGAACAGAGCGAGCGGTTTACTCCCACGGCTGCAGACACCACTTTATCATGGCGTGGAACCTTGAACTACAATCTCAGTTTTCCCAGCGATAAAGTCAGCTTCCGTCTGTTCAAAAACTATCGTCTGGGCTGGTTCCCCAGCACTTTCAATAACAGCTTCACCATCAATAACACCGAGCCCCAAAGCTGGAACTGGGAGCGCCGGGATGGGGTTTATGCCTGGCATCCGCGCTCACAAACAGTTCCCACAAAGGTTTTCACAGCAGACAACAATGTGAACTGGGGGCTGACTTCGGATATAACTTTATCCGCGAGGCTGAACACTGAACGCGACCTGAAACAGGAAATCCTCCTGCAGAACTTCAACATTGGAAAACTGACCAAACAGGTTCAGGATTTGGGTTTGAACTTCAATCCAAATTATCTGCCACGAATCTTCAATTTCACCCTCAGCGGAAATTCACGCTTCAGTGAACAGCAGCGAAAATACTATCAAAACACATCCGACGGTCAGGTGGCATATTTCCAAAGTGACGGAAACGCGAACCGCACATTCAGAGCAAACTTCACCTTGCAAAACTCCAGCCTGCTCTCATCTTTGGCAAACAAAATCATGGCTTCCCATCAAACTCGTTTGGCGAACAAACCACAGCCCAAATCACCCGACTTAAAAGGTGACGAACCTAAATCCCCGGATTTTAAGCATGATGATGATGAAAAACGAAAGAAGGAAGAGGAGCTGAAAAAGAAGGAAGAGGAAGAACGCCGTTTGCGTGATGAAGACCCCCAAAAATGGGAGGAAGAGCAAAAACGCCGTGACGAAGAGGCCCGCAAGGAAGAAGACCTGAGGAAGTGGGAAGAGGAAGAGCGCCGCAAAAAAGAAGCTGAGATGATGGGAGACGAACCTCCAAAACACACAGACTTTCATGAAGGCGATAAACCCAGGGATCCGAAAGGAAAACCCGACTCCAAAGGCGGCGGATTTTATTTCCCCCACGCTGCTGTGAATCTGCTTTCCAAAGTGAAGAATATCGGCGCCACCTATCAGAATTCTTATGTGCAATCTTATTCCCGCAGCCAAACCACGCCACCTTTCCTTTTCAAACTGGGCTTGCCTCATGTTTTGCCAGCGGATTCCCTTGATTCCGTGCAGGATAACAACACTTTGGCGCTCACCAGTGGCGTCAATTTTTCCCGCAGACTGGATAGCGTTCTGCGCTATAGCCTCACTTTTGATCAAACCGAATCCAGCGCCTCAAACCAGATTGTGGCTGTCACTTTCCCAGATCTCACGGTTTCTCTGATGGATTTCCAAAATTGGATTGGCTTGGGTAAAATCCTCACTGGAGCGCGCCTCAACAGTGGATTTCAGATGACCACCCGCGCCACAGGTGAATTGGATTGGGAGGAACCCCGCCAGGAAATGGTGACCTTTGCGCTGAACCCAGCCATCGGCTTCACTGGCACCTTCTTCAAGAATTTTGGCACCAATCTCAGTTATTCTTTTGCCACTGGCGAGAATACCACAAACATGGATTCCTACCAGATTCTCAAAACCTCACAAACTCACTCTCTGAACGGGAACCTTTCCTATTCGTTCCGCATGGGCAAAGGGTTCACCGTACCCTTCACCAAGAAGAAAATTCACATTAAGAATGAACTCACATCCAGCCTCAGCATGAGTTTTGAAAAGAAATATGATGAAACCTTTGGGCGTGAGGGCGCCCAACAGGTGGATCAAGATAATATCAGTATTTCCATCAGACCCAGCGCCACATATCAGTTTGACGCAAATATCAGAGGAGGGCTCACAGGAACCTGGGAAAAGAGTGCGGACAACAAACGTGACACCGGCTTGCGCACCTTCCGCATTGGGGTTTGGGTGGAAGTTAACCTATAATAGAATTCCAGGCTGCATTCAGTTGATTCTCATATTTTAGGCGGGCTGATTTTTATGTATTTATTGGTAAATTTCGGCTGTCCCTGCCTTGCCTCCTTTAGTGTACCTTATGTTTTAAAAGCCAATCATAAGCTACACAAAGGGTTAGGGCTTAATTAGCTTGTTTTCAACAGACTCGTTCTAATATATTGAGATGTGAATGTTTGGCTCCAAGGGAGTCGCTATTTTTTAAGATAGAACTCAGGCAACCATCTCTTATGCACCCAAAACCACTGCTCTGGCCACTTTCGCACATAGTTTTCAATTACCGCGTTCACTTCTTCAGTCACTTTGCGAATACCATCTTCATCGCAGTCCAAACCGGGATGATGAATCATCGGTTCAAAACACATCAGAATTCCGCCCTTAGGGGTCCTCAGCGTGAAGCCAGGTACAATGG
>JAAYKA010000061.1 GCA_012522635.1 Candidatus Cloacimonadota bacterium | reverse complement strand
TTATCGAATCCAAAGACCGCAAAAAGCAGCCCCAGTTCCGCATCGTTGGCGAATCCGGCAGTTCGGTTCTGATTCCTCTGCCCACAGATCTTGTGGTGCGGGTGACAGATGGCAGCTTTGTGCATACTGGAGACATCCTGGGCCAAACTTCGCGTATGACGATTAAACAGCGCGACATTACGGGCGGTCTGCCACGTGTGCAGGATCTTTTTGAGGCTCGCGTGCCCAAGGATAAAGCCAAGATTTCAGATATTGAGGGAACTGTCACCATTGGCGGCCTTAAAAAGACAGGTCGTGATATTTTTGTGACCCCGCCCAATGGCATCGTCGCACCCATTGGTGGCAAAATCCTGGTGCAATCCGATGAATTTGTGAACCAGATTGTCATCCTTCCTGAAAAAGCAGTGTATGCAGAAAAAAATGGCAAGGTCACCATCATTGAAGAAGATGGCAAGAAGGTGATTTCGGTTGGTCGGCGCACCACCAAACCCATCATCTATCAAGTTCCGCGTGGAATGCAGATCCTGGTGGAAAACGACCAAAATGTCCGCGCCGGAAATCCCCTCTGCGGTCGGGTCATTCCCATACCGCCTCTTCAGGAAAGCATCTTTGAAACAGATGATATGGTCAAAAAAGGCCAATTCCTTGCCGGACGCCGATATTCCATTCCCACAGGAAAGAGAATCATTGTCCACCAAGGAGACTTCGTAGAAAGCGGAGACGCGCTTTCCGACGGTCCTTTCGACCCACACGACATGCTGGTGAAGGGCGTCATCGAAGCCCAAATCATGATTTTGAACGAAGTGCAGGAAATCTATCGAAAGCAGGGCGTGAAGATAGACGACAAACACATCGGCGTAATCATCCGCCAAATGTTCAAAAAAGTTCGCATCACAGACAGCGGCAGCACATCATTCCTGGAAGGCGACGTTGTGGATAAAGTTATGGTGGAAAAAGAGAACCGCGAGATTATGCAGTTCGACAAAACTCCCGCCCAATTTGAACAAATGCTGCTGGGAATCACAAAAACATCCCTGCTCACCGATAGCTGGCTTTCTGCGGCATCGTTCCAGGAAACCACCAAAGTGCTCACCAAGGCAGCCATCGAAGGACGGATTGACCGCCTCGAAGGCCTCAAGGAAAGCATCATCATTGGCCACCGCATCCCTGTGGGAACCGGCGCCAAGATTTATAACAATCAGATTGAGGAAGCCGTGAGCACAGGCGAAACGGTTGCCCAGATCATCGACCGCTTTGCCCATCCTTCGCAGGATGACGAAGTTGAAGATTTCTACGATTTTTAACCATAAAGATACAAATACCATGGAGGTAAATCAGTGCCAACAATCAATCAATTGATTAGAAAAGGCAGAACCGAGATCGCGAAAAAAAGCAAGAGCAGGGCGCTCCAAGGATGTCCGCAAAGGCGCGGAGTATGCACTCGTGTTTACACCACGACGCCCAAAAAACCGAACTCGGCATTGCGCAAAGTCGCCCGCGTCCGTCTGGTTAACGGATTTGAAGTTACAGCCTATATCGGCGGTGAAGGACACAACCTTCAGGAACACAGCATCGTGCTGGTTCGCGGAGGACGTGTGATAGACCTGCCCGGCGTTCGCTATCATATCGTGCGCGGTGCTCTGGACTCCTCCGGAGTCGAGAACCGCCAAAACTCACGTTCCAAATATGGAACCAAACGTCCCAAGGCAAAAAAATAAACGGAGGATGAATTAATGCCAAGAAAGAAAAAAGCAGTCGTCCGTGAAGTATTGCCGGATCCCAAATACAACGACGTGGTGGTCACCAAATTCATGAACTGCCTCATGGAAAAAGGAAAAAAGAGCATCGCTGAAAAAATCGTTTATGGCGCCTTTGAGATTATCGAGGAAAAAACCAAGCAGCCACCCCTGGAAGTTTTCAAAACCGCTCTGGAAAACGTGCGCCCAATGGTGAAAGTGGTTTCCCGCCGTGTTGGCGGTTCAGTCTATCAAATTCCTCTGGAAGTGAACGAGAAAAACGGCCGGACCCTTGCTTTCCGTTGGATCATCTCCTTTTCCCGCGCTCGCGGAGAAAAAACCATGATCGAAAAACTGGCAGCCGAACTTCTGGCAGCCTACAAAAAAGAAGGCGCTTCCATCAAGAAACGCGAGGACACCCACAAAATGGCTGAAGCCAACCGCGCTTTTGCCCATCTGCGTTTCTAATGACCTCTCACAGATAATTAAAAAAAGGCGGGTTGAACTTCCCGCCTTTTTGTTTCAACGCTTTTTCAAAACCCCAAACGTGGAACGTTAATTGCAAAATACTTGGCTTTAAGGAGGAATCATGAGATCCATGACCTTAACCAAAACCGCTTTTTTGGCGGGGCTGCTGTTCATACTTGTTCTGCCTTTAACTGCTGATTTTGTCGGCTCGGAAGTTGCTGCGCAAGTCGCGCGAAGCTGGCTTGTATCCCGTTTTGACATAGATTTCTTTGCCCCGGTGCAGATTCAGGCCTATCGTGCGGGTGCATTTTCACCTTTCGGTCTTGATTCACCCAAAAGCGGTGCGGAACAGCCTCTGATCTATCTAATCGGCTTTGAGGATCAGGGCTTTGCCTTGGTTTCTGCCAACGATAATGCAATTCCCATCCTGGCCTACGGCTCCGGTCAGTTTGATGGCTCCAAGCCTTTCCCGCCCGCATTTTTGGAGTGGGTGGATGGCTACGCTGCTCAAATCCAAGAAATTGACGCCCAGAACACTGAGCTGCCTGAAAATCAAGCCCAGTGGAGCCAATTGCTGTCAGGAAATTTTGAATCCCCCATCCGGAGCAACCGCTCCATCGTACCTCTTTTGGAAACCACCTGGGATCAGGGTTGGCCCTACAACGAGCTTTGCCCTGAAGATCAGGCTGGCCCCGGCGGACGCGTCTATGCCGGTTGTGTTGCCACCGCCATGGGCATGGTCATGAAGTATTGGAGCCATCCTGCTTCTGGGGTTGGCAGCCATAGCTATTACTCACACGGTTATGGTTACCAAAGCGTGAATTTCGGTAACACCACCTATCTCTGGGACGAGATGCCAAACTCGGTGGGAACCTCAAACATTCCCGTGGCAACCCTGCTCTACCATTGTGGAGTGGCTGTTGAAATGGGATATTCCCCAAACGGTTCCGGCGCCCAAAGTGATGACGCGGCTTGGGCAATGGCAAATTATTTCCGCTATCCCGACGCCCAAATCAAATGGCGCATGCAATACACAAATTCCCAATGGCACACCTTGCTGCAAGACCAGCTAAACAATGGCAGCCCAATGTATTACAGTGGTTCCGGCGATGGTGGGGGCCATGCCTTCTGCTTGGATGGCTACGACGACCCAAATTATTATCACTTCAATTTTGGCTGGAGCGGACACTACAACGGCTTTTACTATATGGATGCCATCAATGCGGGAGGCAATAGCTTCAGTCAATGGAATGCCGCCATCGTAAACACAATTCCAGAAAATTACAGCATCGCGAACACTCGTGTGCGACTCACTTCTCCTGGAGGAGCCACGGTTGGCTATCCCTTTACGGTTTCTGTTTCCACCAATCCGCTGTTGGGTTCCTGGGGCGTGGATAGCTACCAGCTTGTGCTGTTGTATGACAGTGATTTCCTCATTTTCAATGGCGCCTCCATCGATAACACCATTTCCGCTTCTGGTAATATGACTGTGGTAGAAACACAACCGGGTAGCATTTTGTTTACATGGAATGGAAGTTCAAACCTCGCGGGGGGTGGAACTTTGGCAGATTTTAGCTTCACTCCAGTTGACACCGGAGCTTATATTTTCGACATTCCCCAAATGCTTTTTAACAACAGCCCGGTAAACAACACTGAATATTTGATGATTACGGCGGGAGCCCCTGTTGCCAGCTTGGTGGAAAGCTCCATCAGTATGCCCAATGTAATGCATCTCGGCTTTCAACAGATTGGCACAACCCAGCTTCGTACCACCTACCTGTTGCCTTCCTGGAACGTTCTCCACTACCAGTGTAAATTGAATTTCGACCCCAACAAACTGGAATTTGTGGAATGCGATTTGGCGGGGACTCTCAGTGAAAATCTGGAACCCCAAATTGACTTGGAAGGGCCTGGAGTGCTCTCCATAAACTGCGATTTCGACCATCCTCTCACTGGGGAAGGCCCGCTTTTAAATCTGAAATTCCGTTCCATTGGAAACACTTCCGCCATTGGTGTGACCCAGGTTACCCCCAGCGATTTCTACTATAATTCTACCCAGATTACATCCCTGGGTTCGGCAAACTTCATTTTGAGCCCCGTCACCGCGGTTCAGGATGATACAATGCCTTCTCCACCCCAGTTACAAGTCTTTCCCAATCCTGTTTATGGAGAAGCCCGGTTACACTTCACAGGCAAAAAAGAACAGGACGCCCATATAGAGGTTTACAACTTAAAAGGACAAAAACTCGACACCATCACAGTGCCAGGCAACGCCCGGGAAATAAATTGGCAGGCGTCCGATAAATCCGGAAACAAGCTTGGCTCGGGAATATATTTGCTGCGTTGGCGCGTTGGCAATGTTCAAGGTAACGCCCGTATTCTGCTTTTGAAATAAACTCTGTCACTGCTGCAGTCAAATATCAACCCGCCCTTGCGCGGGTTTTTCTTTATTCATCAGTATTTTGACATACGAAACCCAAAAATGATGATGGGCATTCTTTTGAAATTTTTCTGTCGCAACAGTTTGTAACGGGACATTGATCTTCGCAAAAAGCTGTAAAAATGGAGCTTGGCCAATAATATTTAAAGAAATTGCGGAAAATGGAATTTTTTTTCTTGACAAGATTTCATAATACGCAATAGTCGCAATCAGGATCGATACAAGGAGATCAACCATGCGTAAAGCTTTGTTATTCCTATCGGTAATCCTCTTTGTGAGTTTGGCACTGTCGGCAACAGCGAGATCTGGTGAAGGAGGGGACAGGCCAGCCTTTGCTTCAGATCGCATCAAAATCAAACTTTCCTCAGACGCGAAACATCGCGCGGATCTTCCCCAAGACCTTCTCAGCGAAAAAAGCAGCTTTGGCATTGCCAGCCTGGACGCGAGGATGGCCAGAAACGGCGGCTATAAGCTAAAACGCGCTCACCGGCGGGTGGATGACTTTACCTGGGAGCAGATGACAGGCTTCGACCGTTGGTTCATCATCCATCTGAATGGTAGTGTGGATGTTCAGGATGCTTTGGCTGACTTTTTGGAAGATCCTGAAATCGAAGCTGCCCAATTTGAGTATTTCGCATATCCTCAAGATGCGCCAAACGATCCAGACTTCAACAGGAACTGGGGACACAATAATATCGCGCAACTACCTGGATATTCAAATGGACACAGTGGAGCCGGGGTTGGCACGGTTGGATTTGACACCCATGTTTGGCAGGCATGGGATCAATCGCAAGGCCATGGTTCACCGGATATTGTGATTGCCATTATAGATACTGGAGTGGATTACTACCATGAGGATCTTGCCGCAAATTGTGTGCCGGGTTGGGATTATGGTAGTAATGATTCCAACCCCATGGATGATTCGCAGAAAGCAGGGCATGGCACCTGCTGCGCAGGAATTGCGGCAGCGATTGGAAATAATGGAATTGGCGTGGTAGGAGTAGCCGGTGGATGTAGAATTATGCCCCTCAAAGTTGCCGACAACGATGGTGATATCTATACAAATTATGTGGCAAATGCGATCACGTATGCCGCTGATAACGGCGCGGACGTTATCAGCATGAGCTTTGGGATTGAAGGTGGTTATGGTGAAGGAAGCTCTACCTCCACTGATAGCGCGCTTGAGTATGCTTATAGTAAAAATGTTGTTATGTTTGCGGCAACAGCCAATTCTGATGCTGCCGCAATAGCCTATCCGGCAAACCATAATAAGGTCATAAGCGTCGGTGCGGCTTCACCCTGTGGGCAGCGTAAATCGACTTCCTCCTGTGATGGTGAAAACTGGTGGGGTTCAAATTACGGGGTTAATTCGCAAGACAACAGGGCAAGTGTCGATATCATGGGGCCTACAATTTTGCCCACCACAGACATTACGGGCAGTGCCGGATATTCAAGCGGAAACTATTATATGTGGTTCAACGGCACCTCCTGCGCCACACCCTACGTTGCGGGCGCGGCAGCTTTGGTCCTCTCGAAATATCCAAACCTCACGCCTGCGGAGGTAAGACAGCGCTTGGTTTCCACCGCAACCGACATGACCATCGACGGTGGCGTTGGCTGGGATCGCTACACAGGTTATGGTTTGGTGAATGTTTATGCCGCCTTGGGCAATCCTCCTGAAGCTGTTGTGGATTCAACTTCTTTTTATGTTGAACTTGAACCCGGGCAGAGCGCTGAAAGAAATCTCAACGTTGGCAATACAGGAGAATCCCTGCTTCGATACAGCGTTTACCGAAGAGTAAGCTCTTTGGACGAAAGTTTTGAACGCGGCGGATATTTCCCCGCGGAATGGACTCAGGAGAACGTTAGTGGAAGCACATGCTGGGCTTTTCTGCCTGGATCTTATGAAGGGTCTCCCTCCCAAGCCTACGATGGCTCGCTAAACGCGCGTTTGTTTGTGGCCAGCACTTCAGCTGCCACCACAAAGCTGATTAGCCCGGCTCTCGACCTGTCGGGTGCTTCAACAGCCACCTTGACCTTTTATCACGCTCAGGCAGTCCGGGATTCTAAACAAGATGAATTGCGGGTTTATTACCGCACCTCATCATCCGGTTCATGGGTTCTTCTTCAAACCTACACAGAAAATGTAAGCACCTGGACCAAGAGGACAATCAATCTTCCCAACCTCAGTTCGAACTACTATATAGCATTTGAAGGCAAGGCAAAATATGGAAGGGGAGTTTGCATTGATAAAGTTGAAGTCAGCAGGCTGGTGCCCGCTTCAGATAGTTGGCTGCAAGTCGCTGGTGGCATTTCGGTCAATGGCAGTGTTCAAGCGGCTTCGCAAACTCCGGATACGGTCACCATTGGTTTTGATGCGACAGGTTTAAACGTTGGCGAATATCAAACCACCTTCTACGTGCAAAGTAACAGTGAAGACAACGATTTTATAGCGATTCCCTGCACCATGAACGTTAAAGATCAGCCTCTGCCTGTGGAACTATCTTCTTTCACCGCAGCTATATCCGCGGATAACTATGTGAACCTGAATTGGGTCACCCAAACCGAAACCGGTGTGTTGGGCTTCTACGTGTTGCGTGGCGACACTGATGATTTAGCTGCCGCGCTCACTGTCAGCCCCTTAATCCAGGCCACGAATTCTTCCGCCCAACAGAGCTATATTTTCACCGACCGCGATCTTCAACAAGATGGAACCTACCACTATTGGCTGCAAAACTCCGATTTGGACGGCAGTGTGGGCTTCCACGGTCCTGCCAGCATAGCCTATTCCACCCTGGATGTGGGAACGCCAGAAATACCCTTGGTCACGGAACTGCGTCCGGTTTATCCCAATCCCTTCAATCCAATTGCCCACATTCCCTATAGCCTGAAAGACGCCTCCACGGTCACTTTCGAAATCTACAATGTTCGAGGCCAGGTTTTGCGTCACATCAATGATGGTGAAAGAGGCTCGGGCAACCATCAAACGCTTTGGGATGGCCGTGATGACAGTGGACAGGATTGTGGCACCGGCATCTATTATTTGCGCATGAAAGCGGGTGATTACGTGCAATCCCGCAAAATGATTCTTTGTAAATGACCCGTCTCTCATAAGACACTCCTACCGACCCGGGACAAATGTTCCGGGTCAGTTTTTTCTAAAAAACACCCGTTTTTTCTCAAGCTTCACGTCCATACTCTGCCCAAATTTATTCTTACAAAACATAAGGCAGACTAAGGGCAGCAAGAGGGAAGGATGAAATTGGAAACAGGTTTTTCCAGATTCCGAGCCTCTTGGTTTTCTTGTAACTGAACCCTTTTTTCATATGAAAGGCAGTGTGGTTGTTAATTGGTTTAAACCCAAAAACCTGTCACCGCAGATGTCAGCCAGTTTTCAAAGGAAATGATTGACAAAACCATGGCGCCCGTGGAGATTGATTGCAAATAAAAAAAACATAAACAGGAGGACGAATGTCCCAGCTAATTCTTGCCGTGAATCCCGGCTCAACTTCAACCAAAATTGCCGTGTTCGATGGCGACAAGCCTGTATTCGAAAAAACCTTGCGCCACACCTCGGAGGAGCTTGAGCCTTGGCCAAATATCATCGACCAGTTTGAGTTTCGCAAACATTTGGTGCTTGAAGCGATGGAGGAACATCATGTTCGTCCGGAAGACCTTGTCGCTGTGGTCGGCCGCGGCGGATTGGTCCGCCCTGTGCCTGGCGGCACTTTCCGCATCAACGAGGCCATGAAGCGTGACCTGCGCGATCCTTCACTTTGGGGACGCACCCACGCTTCCGCGCTTGGCGCCTTCATCGCGGACTCCATTGCCAGCGATCTTGGCATCCCCGGTTTCATTGTTGACCCCGTGGTCGTGGATGAATTTGAAGATCTCGCCCGCGTTTCAGGCATTCCTGAAATAGAACGAAAATCGCTTTTGCACGCGCTGAACATTCGCTATATCGCAAGATTGATGGCGCGTGAACTGGGCAAAGAACTGGATGATGTTAATTTAATCGGTGTCCACATGGGTGGTGGCATCTCTGTCGCCGCCATAAAAAACGGTCGCGTGGTGGATGTGAACAACGCCCTGCTCGGCATGGGTCCTTTTTCCCCACAGCGTGCTGGAGCTTTGCCCATCGGTGACCTTTTGGAACTGGCTTACAGCGGAAAATTCAGCCATGGCGAACTGGTGAAATATCTAACCAAAACTGCTGGTTTCACAGCTTATCTGGGCACAGACAGCGGCATCGAGGTTTACAAACGTATTCAAGCTGGAGACGAAAAAGCAATCCTCGTCACAAACGCCATGTGCTACCAGGTTGCCAAGGAAGTGGGCGCTTGCGCCACAGTTCTCAGCGGCAAGGTGGACGCCATTTTCCTCAGTGGTGGTTTGGTTTATAACGAATATATCGTGGAGCAGATTCGCTCCCGGGTGGGGTTCATCGCGCCTATACATCAATATCCTGGCGAACGCGAAATGGAAGCGCTTGCCCAGGGTGGCTTGCGCGTTCTGAACGGAACAGAAGAAGCGATGGAGTATAATTTATAATATGATACGCTGGGGGAAACGGTGAAACAAGCTCTGCTAATCCTGCTGGGGCTGGCTTTGCTGTTTCCCCTTTTTGCGTCGGATTGGACCGTTCTGGTTTATATGGCCGCGGACAACAATCTGTGGCACAATGCGGTACGCAACATCAACGAGATGGAATCGGCGGCCATCCCTCCGGGTTTGGAAATCATCGTTCAAACTGATATGCCCCAGGATTCCAACTATCCTGGCTGCCAAAGACGCCGAATACGACAGGATTTTACACCCTATATCATGTCCACGCTGCTGGAAAATCTGGGCACTGTCAACAGCGGCGACCCCAGCACTCTGAGGGATTTTATCAACTGGGGTTTTCAGAAATATCCCGCTAATAAAAAAATGCTGGTGATTTGGGGGCATGGGGATAATTGGTTCAAAGACAACACTTGGAAATGGATTTGCCCGGACGAAGGCGCTGAAGATTTGATCAGCGTTTCAGGGGGTGAGTTGCGTCAGGCGCTCAGCGATATTCCCCATCTTGATATTCTGCTTTTTGACGCCTGCAGCATGCAAAGCCTTGAGGTTTTGGCTGAAGTGATGCACGCCGCGGACATCGTTGTTGCCAGCGAAGAGCAAGTTCCCGCCGCTGGATTTCCATATCAGGACATCGTTCCGCTTTTCAGCAATCCGGATCCAGAAGCAGTCGCCTCTCAAATCTGCCAAAAATATCTGGATTCCTACCTTCACGGCGGCAGCCACAACCCCTACGGTTTTGTCTTGCCTGTAACTTGTTCCGCCATCCAAACTTCTAAATTAACAGCTTTTTACGAAGCCTGGAAAGACTATTTTTTATCCCACGGACCCCATTTCCCAGGTGAGCTTCAAGCCTTTCGGAAAAATCTTTGGGAAATGAACACTGCCTACAACGACATAGACGTGGGCGAGCTTCTGCATGTGATGCTGGATTCTTGGGAGGATTACGAGCCGCTTTTGACCGGGCTTTTGGCAAAGTGGGAAGCCTGCGTTTTAGCCTCCGGCTCCTTGTATATTGAAAACGAGGTGGGTTCAGCCGCGCTCTGGTTTCCCAAATATCAGCAGCATTTTGATTTTTGGTGGGAAAGCTATGCCCAGCTTGAATTTGCGCGCTACCGTTGGCCCCAAATGCTGCATAGGTATTTTAGACCGCATGGAAAGCCGCCCGCACCTGAGCTTGTTTCCGTCAGACAGGTTTTAAACACATATCGGATTGAGCTGCGCCAAGCTGTTTATCCGGATTCTCTGTGGTATATTGTGAGGTCGCGTCCATTCCAGGAGGGAGATCAAGCCATCTTTCTCACTCCCGAATTTGGGCAACAAAACTTTGGGTTTTCATTGCCACATGGTTCTTGGCAATGGCTTGAAATCAGCAGCGTTAATCCTTGGGGCTCCATCTCTGATTCGCTGGTTGTGTTTTTGGAATACACTGAACCAGGTTTGGAGCTGTTGGTGAGTCCCAATCCCGCTTGGGACAGATCCCGAACCGTGGCACGCTGGTATCTGCCTGAGGGGAGTACGGGCAGGATCGAATTAAACCTGTATAACTCACGCGGGCAAAAGGTTTTAAGCCATGCCGTCAACCAGCCCGAACCGGGTGAGGGTTTATGGTGGCTGGCCACGGAACCGGAATTCCACAAACTGGGTCGTGGTGTTTTCATACTCAGTCTAAAAGTTGGTAATAATTCCCTGGTTCGCAAGCTCGCAATTCCCTGAGGGAAGCCCCTTTGTGTAAAATGTGGATAAACTGTGGATAAGTATAAGGGGCGAGCGAGAGAAAGCGATAACGATATATGGGATAATGAGATACAGAATGTGGATAATCCACGGCATTTGTGGATAAGTTCGTAGATAACTGGAAATAAGGAGATTGAAAACTTGGAAAAAAAAACGGCAGAACTCAGCAAGAACAGAGTGAGGGAACTGCGCAAATTGCTTCAGAAAAAACATAGAAAATTGGAAGGCAAGGTTGTGGTGGAAGGCTTGCGAACTTTGCGGCAGATGCGTGATGACGGCATCAAACCTTTGGAACAGTATTTCACCCTCGGGCAAGAGCCTGCTTGGCAGGATGTTCCCGCGTTTTTTGTCCAGGAATGGGATTTTTCAAAAATCTGCGACAGCGAGCATCCTCAGGGCGTGGCGGCGCTTTTTGAAATGCCGCGGGAACGGGTGACAGGTTTCAGGCGCGCTTTTTATCTGGATGGGATTAGCGATCCGGGCAATTTGGGCACCATTTTCAGGATTGCGGCGGCTTTCGGGCTTGACGCTCTGCTGCTTTCGCCCGCTTGCGCGGAAATCGGTTCACCAAAGGTGATTCGAGCCTCTCTGGGCAACGTGTTCAAAATTCCCTTTCAAGTTTTGGCGCCGGAAAAATTGCGGGATTTGGGAGCCAAATTGCTTTGCACGGATGCGTCCACCGGAGAGCCTTTGCGTTCATTTTCACCGGGGAAGGATGAAACACTGCTCCTCATTTTGGGCTCCGAGGCGCATGGGGTCAGTCCGGAACTCAAAACACTGGCAGACCAATGTTTGCGCATTGAAATGGATGAAAATACAGAATCCCTCAATGTGGCTGTGGCGGCAGGCATCTTCGCCCATCACCTTTTTGGAGGGTGAATCCCAACATTATCGATTGACAAATTCAGCGATTTGACAAGATTGACCTTCTTTGGATTTTTGTCTGCGAGGAGATAGCGTGAATATCATAAATCAGAAGACTGGATGGATCGAAGTGATCTGCGGCAGCATGTTCAGCGGTAAAACGGAGGAGCTCATCCGCCGCATCCGCAGGGCGGAATATGCCCGCCAACCGGTTTTGGTTTTCAAACCTGCCCTGGATAATCGTTACGATGTAAACGATATCGTTTCCCATTCGCGAATGAGGGCGCCTTCCATCCCCATCAACAAACCTCAGGAAGTTTTTGATTATCTCAAAGAGGATACAAAAATCGTCGCTATCGACGAGGCTCAGTTTTTTGATCCCAGCATTGTGGATGTATGCAACGAATTGGCAGACAAAGGCTTCCGTGTGATTGTGGCAGGTTTGGATCAGGATTACACCGGCAAACCTTTCGCCAGCATGCCCCAGCTTTTGGCTGTGGCGGAATATGTGACCAAAATCTTGGCCATCTGCGTGAAATGTGGAAATCCTGCCAACCGCACCCAACGCACAGTGTGTCAGGACGGGCAAATCCTGGTGGGCAGCACCGAAGCTTATGAAGCCCGCTGCCGAAATTGCCACGAGGTTTTATAAATGCCCCGCGGCTTTGGTTTTATTTCGCTAATCATATTCATCTTGGATGTCTATGCCGTGCTAATCCTCATCAGAGCGGTAATGAGCTGGTTTGTGCGGGATTATCGCAATCAAATATATCATATTTTGATTAAGGTCACCGAACCCGTTCTGGCACCTTTGCGCAGAGTGTTGCCTCGCATGGGGGTTGACATTTCACCCATGGTGGCGATTGTTTTGATCCAGATTGCCATCAGGGTTCTCAGAACTTTTTTTATATTCCAATAGGGAGGAAAAATGGCACTGTATCCAACAGACATTCGCCATCAGGAATTTGGCAACGCCATGTTCGGCTACAGCAAAAAAGAGGTTAAAGAGTATCTGGAGCAGCTGGCTTCGCAGGTGGAGGACTATCAATCCATCCAGGAACGTGAGCTTCAGCGCCGCGAGAAGATGCAACTGGAAGTCCGCCAGGAAGCTGCGGAAGCGGGAACGGCTGTAGAAGAGCTCAAACGTCGTGAAGAGCTGATCAGCCGCACTCTTGTATTCGCGGAAAAAACCAAGGCGGATATTCTTTCCAATGCCCGCAAGGAAGCAGAGAACATCATTCACGAAGCAGAGCTCAAGGCAAAGCGCGCCATCCAGGAAGCCAAGCAATATCTGGGCGTTTTGGAGCAGCAATATCTGCATCTGAAAGAGGAAAAACGCCAGTTTTTGATGCAGTTCAAAAGTGAACTCAACACTTTTATGGACCGCATCGAAAAAGACCCGCTTCTGAACAAACCCGTGGAACAGCTCGCGGATTCTGATTTTAAACAAATCAAGGAAGACATCAATCCCAAACGCAGCCTCCCGGAAGGGGACAACCAGATATCATGAAAGCCTCCCACCACGAAACTGCTGCTTGGCTGAAACAGCGCCTGCCTGAGGTTCCAAGCGTTGCCATGATTTTGGGAACCGGGTTGAACGCGATTGCCGAACGCGGTAAAACCATTTTGCAGATTCCTTATGGGGAAATCCCCGGTTTTGTGAGCAGCACCGCTCCGTCGCATAAAGGTAACCTCGTTTTAAGCGAACTGGACGGGCAAAAAGTGCTTTTTCTGCAGGGACGTTTCCATTTTTATGAAGGTCATCCGATGTCCGCGGTGGTATTTCCAACCCGCGTTTTAGCCTGTTTGGGCGTTAAAACCCTGATTGTGACGAATGCCTCCGGCAGCCTCAGAGAAAAACTGGGACCCGGCTCCATCGTGATGTTGGAAGACCACATCAACCACATGGGAACGAATCCGCTCATTGGTGAAAACGACGCAGACCTCGGCGAACGTTTTCCCAGCATGAACCATCCCTACGATCTTGCTTACCGGGAAAGCTGTCTTGCCATCGCCCGGGAACAGAACATTCCCCTGCACTCGGGGGTTTATCTTGCCGTAACCGGACCCAGTTTGGAAACCCGCGCGGAATGTGCCGCTTTTGCCGGTTGGGGAGCCGATCTCGTCGGTATGTCCACCGTGCCGGAAGTAATCGTTGCCCGCCATGCTGGCATGAAGGTTTTGGCATTTTCCGTGGTGACGAACCACAGCAATCTTTTTCACGATAAAGCCCACTCCCAGGAGGAGATACGTGCCAATGCGGACAGGGCTTCCACCCACTTGATTAATCTCATAACACGCTTTTTGAAAACCCTTGATTAAGCGGGGGTTGCATATTTTTGTTGACACCATTCGCTTGGTCAGATAACTTGAAAAAACTATAAAGCGCGATTCGCATAGGAGTGACCCATGGCAGCCAAACCGTTGTCAGAAAAGAAACTCAAGGAATTTAAAGCCCTCATCAAGGCGGAGCTCAGAGAAAGCATGGCCTACGTTGATGATGTGAACAAAGATCAAAGCAAAGGCGCCCGCGAAAGCAGTGGCGACCTTTCTTCCTACGCCTACCATCAGGCAGACCAGGGTTCGGATACGAACCTGATGGAACAAAACGTGATGATGCTTGAACACGAGCGGGAGAAAATCCGCCTTCTAAACGACGCTTTGCGCAAGATTTATGAAGGAAAATTTGGAATCTGCGAGCTCTGTGGAGAAAACATCAGTGAAAGCCGTTTGGAGGTTATCCCCTACGCCAAATATTGCATAGATTGCATGTCCAAAATGGAAGATAAAAAGAGACGGCAAAGAAAATAACGCATGGAAAAGCCAAAGAAATATCCCGCTTTTCTGATTATGGGCGCGATAATCGCGCTGGATCAGTTAACCAAATATCTGGTCAGGCTCAAGCTTCCCTTGGGGGATTTTATCACCGTGGGAGAAAAATGGTTCGGACAAATTTTCCAGCTCCACCATCTCCAAAACACCGGGGCGGCGTTCAGCCTGTCGCTGCCAAATCCGATGTGGAACCGGGCTTTTTTTGTGGTTGTTTCGGTGTTCGCGGTCGTTTTCATCCTGTGGATGCTGAGCCGTGCCACAAACAAAATTCAGGTCACGGCGTTTGGCTTGGTGCTGGGTGGCGCGATTGGAAACAATCTCATCGACCGCCTTCTTTTTGGTGCGGTCACAGATTTTATCAGTGTGGATATCCCCGATATTATTCCCGGGATGGAGCGCTTTCCCGTTTTCAACGTTGCGGATAGCGCCATCTTCATCGCGATGTGCCTGCTGATAATCGACATCATTTTTATAAGTGGAAAAAAATCGCCGCACAAGGAGCCGGAAACATCTCCAGACGCGGAAACATATTTACCTGACAAGGAGCAATAGATGAAACGTATCCTCATAAGCGTCCTGGCGCTGGCTTTCACGGGACTCGTGTTTGCCCAGGTACTCAGTTGCCACGATGTGCAATACACTGAAGACCCAAGTGGAAATTCACCCTACTCGGGTCAAGTTGTAACCGTTGAAGGCATCGTGGTTCAGCAGGTTTTCTACACGGGCACCGCCGAAAACAACAAAGGTTTTATTATTTCCGACCCGGATGGCGGTCCTTGGAGTAGACTTATGATTTTTACGAGCCAATACACCCCGCAGCGTGGTGATATGGTTAGAGTGACCGGCACCATCACCGAATACTTCGGTTTCACGGAAATGTCGCCCACAACCAGCTATCAGGTCATCAGCCAGGGAAATCCCCTGCCACAGCCAACCCTGATCCGAACCGGTGACCTCGTCGGCCCCAATGCCGAACAGTGGGAAAGCGTGTTTGTGAAAGTTGAAGATGTGAATGTGACCGGGTTGCCAAACAACCACAACGAATTCAAGGTGAATGACGGCAGCGGAGCCTGTCAGATTGATGACCAATGCTTTCCCCGCACAGGTTTTTCCTGGCCCCAGATGACAGTTGGTCAATCCTGGGCCCGCATTCAGGGTGTGGTGGATTATTCCTTCGACGAATTTGGCCTCAACCCCCGCGACATGACAGACTTGGTGCAAACCCTGAACGTCCAAAATTCCGCTGTGCGCGTCCAAACCGTAACCGGAGAATTGAACGTGGAAAAGGAAGTAAACGTCCTCACTTCCCGCATGTATCCAAATTGGGGCGTCGCTTCCTACAGTGCCCAGTTCGAGTTTGA
>JAAYKA010000060.1 GCA_012522635.1 Candidatus Cloacimonadota bacterium | reverse complement strand
CCTACGAAGGTGAAGAGGAAACAAACGTTATCCAGCTTGAAATGGATGACGGAACCATGCAGGATTTCATTTTGCTGGGAACCTTGGAGCACAACGGAAAACAATATGTGGCGTTGGCGGAAGTTGACAGCAATGAATATGATATCCTTGCCTGGGAAATGGAAGATGACTTTGTAAACCTCAATGTGATTGAGGATGACAACGAATTCAACGAAGTTGCGGATCTTTTTCACGAATATCTGCAAGGTGATTTTGAGGAAGAAGAAGACGAAGATTGAGCATCTTTGCGTCATGAAATAAAACCCGATTCAACCAAGTTTGGAGGTTAAAATATGCGGGCTGACATGATTGTCAGGAACTGCCGGCAGCTGGTTACTTTGCAGGGCCCACCCGGTCCTCGAACCGGCGCGGGCATGAACGATCCCGGTATCATTGAAGACGGCGCTTTTGCCGTCAAAAATGGGCGTATTCTCGCTGTGGGGACAAGTGTTGAAATATTGGCAAAATACAGCGCCGATGAGGTGATTTGTGCCAAGGGGCAATTGGTTTTGCCTGGTTTTGTGGATTGCCACACGCATCCGGTTTTTGTCCACACACGTGAGGACGAATTTGCCATGCGTCTGGCGGGAAAATCTTATGTGGAGATTTCCCAAGCTGGAGGCGGCATCCGCGGCACGATAAAAACCACGCGCGACGCTTCTGAAGAGCTGCTTTATGAATTGGCTGCCAAACGTTTGCGAAAAATGATCTGCCTGGGAACAACCACCGTGGAAGCAAAAAGTGGCTACGGTTTGGATACCCCCAGCGAGCTAAAACAATTGCGTGTAATTGGTCGTTTGGCGGATGAAATGCCGATTACAGTGGTGCCAACCTTTATGGGAGCGCACGAATTTCCCGCTGAATATAAAAACGACCACAGCGCCTACATCAAAATCCTCTGCGAAGAGATGATTCCCGCGGTAGCAGAACAGGGCATCGCGCAGTTTTGTGATATTTTCACCGAAGCCCATGTTTATGACATCGAAGAATCCCGCAAGGTGCTGAATTGTGCCAAGGATAATGGATTAAAGCTCAAAATGCATGCCGATGAAATTGAATCCATGGGCGGCGCGGAACTGGCAGCGGAATTGGGTTGCATTTCCGCAGACCATCTGGGCGCTGCGTCCGACGCGGGGATTCAAGCGCTCAAGAAAGCGGGTGTAATCCCAGTCTTGCTTCCTGCTACGCTCTATTCTCTGGGCAGCAAAAATTACGCCCGGGGACGCTGTATGATTGACAACGGCTTGCCTGTTGCCATTGCAACTGACTATAACCCAGGCAGTTGCAACTGCGACTCCCTGCCTTTCACAATGAGTCTGGCCTGCCTGATGATGGGCTTGACTCCTGCTGAGGCACTTTGCGCCAGCACCGTGAATGCCGCTTACGCCCTTGATTTGGGTGCTGAGCTGGGGTCTCTGGAACCGGGCAAAAGAGCGGATTTTGTTTTTTGGGACATCCCTTCCATCAATTTCATCCCCTACCATCTCGGATCCAGCCATGTCACAAAGGTTTACAGCGGCGGGGAGCTTGTTTTTCAGGGAGATAAATGAACGCAAACCAGGGCGAAAACGCCTACACGATTATAGAGACGCTGCATAAATCAAAACAGTTCCGGGTGTATAAGGCTCGGAATTACTTCAGCGGACGAATCGTGACCATCAAAACCAATGAATACAGCTTTGCGGGGAACCAGGTTTTGCTTCAGCAGTTGCGCAGTGAGGCGGAAACAGGGCGCCGGCTGAGGCATCCCAACATCAGGGAAACCATTGGCCTGTTTGAAGATGGCGGCTCCGCCTACATGGTTTGTGAATATCTGGAAGGTGATCCGCTGGATCATATTTTGGCCATCCCCAAGGTGGATATCAGCTATAGCCAGGCGCTTAAATGGACCCTGCAGATTCTGGATGCATTGCAATACGCGCACAATCTGCTGACCCTTCATCTCAATCTTCAGCCCTCAAAAATCATGATCACAACGGATTATGAACTGAAGTTATTCGGTTTTGGCAGGTCGCCCCATGCTTGGAAAAATGCCGAACCGGGCGGCCAGGAATTTCATCCGGTCATTTTCACGGCTCCGGAGATATTTTTGGAGCAAAACCCAGACCAGCGTTCAGATATCTATTCCATCGGGGTTCTGGCATATTTGCTTTTCACAGGCAGGTTGCCCTGGGAAATCGATAAAGGACAACCGCCATCCTCCCAAAAACAGGAGCTTTTTTCCAAGCCTCCGGTGAACCAAGCTTTGGGGGGAAAGCAAATCCCTTCCTGGTTGCTGAGCATTTTGGGCAAGGCACTGCAGATTGACCCTCGCAGGCGTTTTGCCTCGGCCCAGGAGATGCGGGAAGCCATTATCAGGCAGAAAGAAGTGTCCATCGATGTTTTTTCCGGTGAACCTGTGCGAATTCCACCCCTCCGAGATGATGCCCCTGCGCGGGATGAAGCTGTTACCCAGCCTGGGCTGCCCAGAACGCAAAAGCCTAAAACTGCGGCACCTCCAAGTCAACGGGAATCTGTAATCGAGAGATTCCGAAAGATAAAAGAGAAAAAATCAACCAAAAAGCCGGTAAATCTCTCCCCCGAAGTGTTGAAACTGCGCAAAAACTTCAAAATAATGGCAGCGATTTCCGCCGTGATTCTCATCTATATACTGTTCAAATATGTGATTCTGAGCGAAAAATCCTTTTTTAAGGGAATCATTAAAAATGTGGGCAAAAAAGAGCTTCAAGTCGTTGTCAATAAAGCCATAAACATGGTTCCAATTAACGGCGGCACGGCTGTGATGGGTAATGTGGTTCAAGGCGCCAGTTCGGACGAATATCCCCTCTTACAGCTTACACTGCAGCCTTTTATGGTTGGGGTTTCAGAGGTCACCAAAGAGGAATGGGCCATGGTTATCCCCAGCAAGGATTACAGGGATGCAGAAAAAGACCTTCCCATAACGGGTGTAACCTTTGACGAAGTTTTAGCTTGGTGCAACAAAAAAAGCGTCCTCGACGGACTGGAGCCCTGCTACGAATTTTATAGCAATGGGGTGAATTGCGATTTCAGCGCCACTGGATATCGCTTGCCCACAGAGGCGGAATGGGAATTTGTGGCAAAAGCTGGCCGCCAAAACGACTATTTTGTATTCAGTGGATCAAATTCAGCCGAGCCGATAGCCTGGTTTTATGGCAACAGCGGGGGGACACTTCAAGCGGTTAAACAAAAGCAGCCCAATCAATACGGGATTTATGACCTCAGTGGAAACGCCTCGGAATGGGTTTGGAATTGGTACGCGCCCTATTCTCAAAGCACAGATATGCCTTTCACCGGGCCGGACAGCGGAACGGACAAAGTTGTGCGTGGCGGTTCATTTAAAAGCCAGCCCGAAGAACTGCGTGTCACCCGGCGTGAATATGCCAAACCCTATGCAAAGGAAGATGAAATCGGATTTCGTGTGGTCAGGAAAAGGTGACAACCGCTCCCAGAGAGTGGATTTGAAAGACTTTAGCCCGGCTCAGAAAGTGACCGGGCTTTTTCTTGTTTGGTAGAATTTTTCCAAATGCTGCCAAAGGAGACTGTCCGGGCTCAAGACACTGTCACGCAGTGAGTTAATATCCATATGCCGGGGGTCATATTTTTCTGCGGGCGCTTGCGGCGCGGTCTTCAAAAGGCGTTGAACCTCTTCGTTCCAGTGGTTTATATCAGCCGTTGCCGGTGAAATCCAGCCCAAGCTATAGAATAGACGTAAAAGCTCTCCCATCAGCAGGGATTTAGCTGGATTTTTAAACAATGCCACACCGCCGTCATCAGCCAGAGCGCTGCCTTCAATTTCCAAAAAAGAGGGCGCGGGCAAAACCAAGTCCGCTCTGGAATTGGGGTCCAGGAAGTGCCGAATTTCCATCTTGAAGGTATCTTTGTCCGATGGTTTGGCATCGCAGCCCCAAGCCACCACAAATCCCGCTTTTGCAGGTTCGCCAAAGTTCGCTCCAATGAGCTGCAAACCATTGTAGTTCACGTAGTCCGAGGTTTCCAACACGTTGCTCAAGCTGGGGTCAATTCCATGCGCCGTATTCAAAACAGTGGCAATGGCGCGTTCGCTGATGCGATTCAGGTTGTAGATAAAGAGCTGCTCAGAGCCAAGTTTCAGTGTATCCAGTGAAGAGTGGCGTTCATCCGCGAAGCGCAGGGGCTTGGAAGCGCCAAAGCTGACACTGCTTAGCTTCTTCCCAGCGCGTTGTTTTAAGCGCAGCATGGTGCGCAGGGTGTGGCTCACTTCGCCAATCACCACATATTCATCGAACCAATCAAGAAGCGCAAAGGGTTTGGGGTTTGGCGTCATCTGCAGATATTTGCTGCTGAAAACCTTGTGGCGTGGGTCTGAATGCAAGGTTGCACCGGCATTTTGCGCGGCACGGCGGAAGATGAGCATTTCTTCCAGGCTGATGTTGGGAGAAATATGGAAACGTTTCTTTTTGGCTGCTCCCGCTGCGGCGGCAACGAGGTTCAAAACCTCATCCCAGCCAATTGCTTTCCAGCTTGTGCCTTCCCGGCGCATTGGTTCTTTCAGGCGCTCCTCCCCAAAAAGTATCTGCCAGCCAAAACGCCCATCAAAACAGAGGTTGCGATCGTTAAAACCGGGATTCTCTTCATCCGTGCCCATCAGCACAGGCAGGCTGCTCTGAGTTTCACAAACCAGATGGCAGCCAACACCGCAGAGACCGCAATTTTGCGGGGTGCTATCCCGTAACAGCGGATTCAGCTTGTAGTTAACGTTCTTTTCCACCAGCGCGCCAACGGGGCAAACCGCGATACATTTGCCACAGCTTTCGCAGGTAGTTTGGGTTAAAGATTCGTCATATTCGGGAACCACCACAGCGGTATAACCTCGATATACATATCCCAAAACCGCCGGGCCCTGGATTTCGGCGCAGGTTCTCACGCAGCGGCCGCAATTTATACATT
>JAAYKA010000059.1 GCA_012522635.1 Candidatus Cloacimonadota bacterium | reverse complement strand
ATTCGGAGTCATCCACATAGGCTTCCAAGCCGCGGATGCTGTCCAATTGTGCCACCCAGGTATCTCCGATGTGTTCGGAAACCAGTGCCGCGAGCCGGGGATTGCAAACCTTCAGCCAAAGCCTTGGAGTGATGCCATTTGTTTTGTTTTGGAAACGCTGGGGATACATTTGGTAAAAATCTGGAAAGATGCTTTCCCGGATGATTTGGGAATGCAATTCCGCCACTCCGTTCACGGCGTGAGAGCCATGCACGCAGAGGTGAGCCATGCGCAGCTTTTTCTCGTTTCCCTCCTCGATAATACTGAGGTTGCGCATTTTCTCCAAATCGTTGGGATAGAGGCGTTTGACCTCTTCCATCACGTGGTCGTTGATTTGGTAAATCAGCATCAGATGACGCGGCAGCAGCTCTTCAAACAGTTCAATGTCCCATTTTTCCAGGGCTTCCGGGAGGATGGTGTGGTTCGTATAGCTGAAACAGCGGCTGGTGATATCCCAGGCGGTTTCAAAATTCAGGTTTTCCTCATCAATGAGAATACGCATCATTTCCGGGATGGCAAGAGCGGGATGAGTGTCGTTCAATTGGATGGCAATTTTTTTGGGAAACTCGGCAAAACTGTCGTGGTCTTTTATCCAACCGCGCATGATATCCTGCAGGGTGGCACTGATGAAAAAGTATTCCTGTTCCAGGCGTAAAATCTTGCCCAGGTGGATGTTATCGTTTGGATAGAGCACCTTGGAGATGTTTTCGGAGATATTCTTTTTTTCCACGGCGCGGACGTAGTCGCCATTGTTGAAATAGTCAAAATCGAATTCATCCGTTGCCGTTGCCTGCCAGAGACGCAAGTTGTTCACATTGTGGACTTTATAGCCGGGAATGGGGATATCCCAGGCAAGCGCCATCACGTCGTCTGTATCGACCCAGCGGTGGTTCACGCGTCCATCCGGCTCGGTTTGGGTGATGACATTTCCGCCAAAGCGCACCCGGTATGTGATTTCCGGGCGTTTTATCTCCCAGGGACAGCCTTTTTTGAGCCAGTGGTCTGGCACTTCCACCTGGTAACCCTGCACAACGTTTTGCTTGAAAATGCCAAATTCATAGCGGATACCATAGCCATAGGCGGGGTAGGCCTGCGTGGCGAGGGAATCCATAAAACAGGCTGCCAGGCGCCCTAAACCGCCATTTCCCAAACCCATATCGGGTTCCTGCTCAATGATGTCTTCCAGGGAATGTCCCAATTCTTTCATCAGGTCATAGGCGTTATCGTATTCATCGAGGTTCACCAGGGTGTTGCCCAAAAGCCTGCCGATGAGAAATTCCATTGAGAGATAGAAAACTTTCTTCACATCCTGCTTCCGATATTCATATTGGGTGCGCAGCCAGCGCTCAATCAGCTTATCCCGCAGGCTGAGTCCCAGGGCGTAATATAAATCCCAAAGCTGCACGTTTGTGGTGTCTTTCACCAGGGAATATTCCAAATGGCGGTAGAACAGGTTTTTTATGTCGTCGCTGCATTCTTTGGCGCGGTCGGCGAAAAAGATGGAGCGGAAATCGTTTTTGGGAAGGAATCCTTCTTTCATCAGGTCCTCTAATTTAGTTCTTTTTGCGGAAAAACCAATGGTGGGAGAGGGCAAGAGTGTCAAGAACAATGTGCGGAAGCCGGGCAAGCGGTTTGGTTCAGGGAGGAAAAACCTGGTTGAGTGGCTTCCCGGATTATAGAACGAGTCTCTTGAAAACACATACACAAGACCCTAAGCCTATGTGTCGCTTAACTTTGCTTTTGAAACATAAGGGAGACATAAGGAGGCTACCAAGAAAGTGGCAAATAAACCTGTTGTAATCAAGGTTTTCCGCCCCTCCCATAACGAGGATTTTCTATAAATCAAAGCAATTTGCATAACCAAAAAACAAGGCGCTCCTGCTTCAATCTTGATTCCAGCTTGATTTCCAATTTTGAAACATTCGAGAGTCCCCCGATAAAGAATCGGGGGTGTCAGGAGGGCGACACAAGGGGATAGCAAGCTGAAATAAAGAAAGAAGCAGGCAAAAGGGTTGGATTTTCCAGGGCGCGTAGGCTTGAAATAAGTTTGTGACAAAGAAAAAGATTGACGTGGATTTTGAGGGAAAATAACTTGTCCTCAGGGCTTGAAGCCAAATCAGGCCAAACGCGCGGCACCCGTTGCGAATTGGCTGGAACACGGGTCT
>JAAYKA010000058.1 GCA_012522635.1 Candidatus Cloacimonadota bacterium | reverse complement strand
TTCCCATCACAAGTCCGGTGAAAAACACAGAAAGCATCCCGCTGGCGCGGCTGACATTGGCAATGCTATAGCTAAACAACACAATGGCAATCATATAGATGAAGAAATATTCCGCCTCGCTCTGGCGGACTTTTTTCATCACATAAACCGCCAGCCAGCCAATTCCGATGCCGATTCCAATTCCGCCCGCAAGCTGCCAAAGAAAATTGAGAATGGAGCTCAGAATTCCGCCCTGTGTACCCTGGATAAGACCAATCACAAACAAGGTCAAAACAATTGCCATGGGGTCGTTTGCCACAGATTCCAGCTCGGTGAGGGTCCTGAGCTTGTGTTCCACATTTTTGCCTTTCAGGATGGAGAAAACCGCCGCGGCGTCCGTTGAAGCCAGAATTGAACCCAGGAGCAAGGCATACAGAAATGGCACTTTGGGAACGAGAAGATGAAACACAAAGCCAGTGATGAGCGCTGTTGTGATGATGCCAACCGTTGCCAGCAGGCTGACCGGTTGCAAAACGGATTTGAAGCTCTGTTTTTTGGTGCCAAAACCGCCGATGAAAAGAATGAACATCAACGCGATGTTTGCCACTTCTTTTGCAAACACAGTGTTGTCGAAATAGATTAACCCAGTGACGTCACTGCCGAAAATGATGCCGATGGCCAGCGATAAAATAATTACGGGAATATTGATTTTATGGAAGATACTGGCGATTAAAACCAGGGTCAACAACACCAAAGACGCGATCAGCATCTTCTTTCCCCCCGCTCACACTCTGAAAGCACAAAGCGCCCCAACCGCTGTTCTGAAGCGGCTTTGCTCAATTTTGTGGGTCCTGGTCCCCGGCATTTTTCATCATTATTCATAGCTGGGGAATAGTTTTGAAGACAAAAGGTATTTGTCAAGCGGAGATTTCTGTTTGGCGGCTGGGTTTTCCAAAAAAAGTTTTTTACTGTCTGGATTGGATTACGTGCTGCAAATATCCGTTCAGCAGATAGAGCACGCGGTCGAATTCCTTTTCACCGGGCACGATGATGTCGGCATTCTTTTTTGTGGGTTCGATGAAAGCCTGATGTGAAGGTTTGACCGTTTCCAGATATTGGTTCAACACGCTTTCAACGTTGCGTCCGCGCTCCAAAATGTCCCGCTGCATGCGTCTTGCGAGGCGAATGTCCGAATCCGAATCCAGATAGATTTTGAGGTCTGAAAGTTCCAGCAGTTCAGGGTAATAGAGCGCGAAAATGCCTTCCAGAATAATCACGTCCGCGCCGGCAATGCAAAGCTTGCCCTCGCTTCTGCTGTGAGTGGAAAAATCGTAGTCCGGAACGTTGACCGCGTCCCCTGCCATCATCTTTTTGAGGTCGCGAACCAGATATTCCTGGTCGATGGAATCCGGATGGTCAAAATTCACTTCCGTGCGGGCGTCCAAAGCCAGATGAGCCAGGTCGCGGTAGTAGTTATCGTGGGAAATGATGACCGTTTTCAGTTTTGCGATGCGGCGTCCGATGGCTTTGGCAATGGTTGTTTTGCCGCTGCAGGTGCCGCCGCCGATTAGAACCAGATGCGCTTTTTTTGATTGTTCATGCATTTTCCAAAATCTCCAAAATTCGGGCAGCCACATCGCTTCCAAAAAGCTCTGGACGCGCTGCCGGAGGCGTAAAACCAGCAATGACACCGGGAAAGCTTGCGCTGTCAACAGGCAAAAGCAGGTTCCAGCCGCTTTCCACAGTCTCAATCCATTCTGTTTCCGAACGCAGGGTTACGCAGGGTTTTCCCAAAATATAAGCTTCTTTTTGAATGCCGCCGGAATCGGTGAGCACCATTTTCGCCGCTCCCATCAAGCCCAGAAAATCCAGATAGGAAAGCGGTTCCACGAAACGGATATTTTTGAAAACATCAATCTGAAGCTCTGCCAAAACGTTACGGGTGCGCGGATGCACGGGAAAAACCACTGTTTTGCCCATGCCATCGAGGCCTTTTAAAATGTGATTCAGGCTTTGGGGATCGTCAACATTGTAAGGCCTGTGCAGGGTCAGCAGATAAAAATCCCCGGGCTGCAAAGCCAGCTCTTCCAAAGCGTCGGAGCTGCCCTGAGCAATTTCCAGCCCCAGTTTCAGCGCGTCGGTCATAATGTCGCCCACCAGCCTGGTTTTTTCTGCCAAACCTTCACGGCGCGCGTTTTCCATCGCCGCGGGAGTGGGGCATAAAAGCAGGTCTGAAACGTGATCCGCCACCACGCGGTTGATTTCTTCCGGCATGGCGCGGTTGAAACTGCGCAAACCGGCTTCCACGTGCGCGGTTTTCAAGCCCATTTTCGAGGCTGCCAAAGCTCCCGCCAGGGTGGTGTTCGTATCTCCGTAAATGATTACCCAGTCCGGCATTTCATCCCTCAAAATGGGCTCCAGAGCTGCCAGAATTTCACCGGTTTGAACTCCCTGCCCTCCGGATCCAATCCTCAGATCATGATCCGGAGCAGGGATTTGCATATCCCTGAAAAAAACGTCGTTCATCTGGATGTCATAATGCTGTCCACTGTGAATAATCACTTCTGTGTGCCTGGCTCGAACCAAGCGGGAAAGCGGGGCCAGCTTCACAAATTGCGGTCTGGCTCCAACTATTTGGGCAATTTTCATGGATGCTCCTTGTCGCTAATCCTGGTGCCAAAGCTAATAAACTGGAATATATGTCAAGTTCCACTTGCTTTTTGTTTAATTTGAGGTATTCTATAAAAAAAAGATAGACAAATAATAGACCTTCAAAAAAATGACCCGAAAAGGGCATGTTCAAAAATAGGAGATTTGAGCCAAAAATGAACATCGGTAAATTCTTTGGCGATTATATTACGCCTGAAAGACTGAATGTGATGATTCGCGTAATTGTGACACTTGGCATCGGGATTCCAGTCGTGATTCTCGTCAAAAAACTGATTCAGAGAATCCTGCATAACAAGCTTTCGCCACAAAGCGAACAGCTCGTCGTGCGTTTTGTCTATTATCTTGCCGTGCTCATTTTGGTGGTGAACGTTTTAAACGAATTTGGCTTCAAACTCTCTGCCCTTCTGGGTGCCGCCGGCGTGTTGGGAATCGCGGTGGGTTTCGCCTCCCAAACCAGCGTGTCGAATATCATCAGCGGCATTTTCCTGATTTCCGAAAAGCCCTTCGTGGTTGGCGATCTGATCGAAGTGGACGGATTTTCAGGCGTGGTGCAAAGCGTCGATCTGCTTTCGCTGAAGATGAAAACCACTGACAACCGCTATGTGCGGGTGCCAAATGAAACGATGATTAAAACCCAGGTGGTAAATCTGACCCGTTTTCCAACCAGACGCGCCAACATTGGATTAAAAATTGCATATAAAGAAGATCTAAATAAAATTCGTAAGATATTGGCTGATGTGGCTGAAAGCGAGCCCTTGGCCTTGAAAGACCCCAAACCGCTGATCATTGCTGATAAATTCGATGATTCCGGCATCGCAATGCTCTTCGGCGTTTGGGGCAAAACAGAGAACTTTGCTGAACTCAAGACTTCCTTGATGGCACGCATCCAGGAAAGTTTTGCAAAAAACAACGTCGAAATTCCATTCCCGCATATATCTTTGTATGCCGGGGAAGATTCCAAACCAATCAAAATTATCAATGAAGGAAGTGCTAACAAATGAAAAAGAAACACAAAATCAAAGCCATCATCTTCGACCTCGATGGAACCTTGCTGGACAGCCTGCAAGACATCGCTGAGAGCATGAACAAAGCCTTGGCCGAAGAAGGCTTGCCCGAGCATCCGCTGGAGGCATACAAGGATTTTGTGGGTAATGGGCTATTTAAACTGACCGAAAGAGCGATGCCAAAAAATCGACGCAGTGAGAAAGAAGTCGAAAAGATGGCGGAAAAATTTTGGGTCAACTATGAGGAAAGCTGGTTCCTGCACACCAAACCTTATCCGGGAATCCTGTATCTGATCCAGCTTTGCGTTTCCCACAAGATCAAAGTGGCCATTCTTTCCAACAAAGTCCACTACTTCACCAAAAAGATGATCCGCCACTATTTCCGTGGCGCCATGATAAACCAAGGAAAAAACCCCTTCGGTATCTATAGCGGTGAACAGCCTGATATGCCTGCAAAACCGGATCCGACCCGTGCGTTGGAACTGGCTGAGCGCCTCAAATGCAAGCCGGAAAACATCGCCCTCATGGGGGATTCACCCATCGATGTGGAAACTGCCAAAAATGCCGGCATGATTTCCATCGGCGCAGCCTGGGGATTCAGTGGCAGAGAAGCCCTTGAAAAAGCAGGCGCAGACTATATCATAGACGATCCGGCTGAGCTGGCAACCGAGCTGGAAAGAAAGCCAACCAACTGATGCTGAGCTACCGTAAAGAGCTGTGGTTCAATACCGCAAAGCGCAGGGAATATCTGAATATCACCCCTCAGGTGCAGAATTGCCTGCACGAAAGCGGCATCCGAGAAGGACTCTGCCTGGTGAACGCCATGCACATCACCGCTTCGGTGTTTATAAACGACGACGAAAGCGGTTTGCACCAGGATTTTGAGCGCTGGCTGGAAAAACTGGCTCCGGAGAAACCACATTCGCAATATGCCCACAATGGATTTGAGGATAATGCCGACGCGCATCTCAAACGCCAAATCATGGGTCGCGAAGTGGTGGTGGCCATCACAGACGGAAAACTGGACCTGGGCCCTTGGGAGCAAATCTTCTATGGAGAATATGACGGCATGCGCAAAAAGCGTGTGCTGGTGAAAATAATCGGTGAATAATACAAAAAACCCCGTCCTTCGTGGCGGGGTTTTTTTCTTTAAACTGCAAAATCCGCGAATCCACTTGGGCTCAATCCCACTTTTTGCTTCGTCAGTCACCATAAAAGTGGATGTTAAAATTGCCGGCTATATCTTCTGGATGATGGTCTTGCGTTGATGTGGCTAACAATATATATTACATCATCTTAGCCTTTTTCTGCAATCCATTTATAAACCCACCTGAACCGCATTAAAGCGCAGGCTTCAAAACCACGTTGCCACAGCCCTCAAAAAAGGATTGACGCAATCTCAGGATTTAAAATCATGGTTGGATAGGAAATTTTAACCATGAAAAAAAGACTGATTATCGCCATTGACGGGCCCGCGGCCTCAGGTAAAAGCACAACTGCGCGTCTTTTAGCGCGCAAGCTGGGCTACGTTTACCTGGATACAGGCGCCATGTATCGCGCCTGCGCGTTGCAGCTTGTCCGCACCGGGATCAGTCTTGATAATGCCCCCGCCATCGAAGCCATGCTGAAAGATTTGGATATCCGCGTGGAAACTTCCGGCACTGAAAACCGCATCTTGCTTGGGGCCGAAGATGTTTCCCAAGCCATCCGTGCCAACGAAATATCCCAGCTTGCCTCAGGCGTTTCCGCGCTTCCCGCTGTGCGTCATCGCATGGTGGAATTGCAGCGTGCGATGGCTGCTGGAGGTGGCTATATCCTTGATGGACGTGATATTGGCACCTATGTTTTCCCTGATGCCGACCTCAAGTTTTTCCTCACTGCTGCCCCGGAAATTCGAGCCCGCCGTCGCTGGCTGGAGCTGAAAAATAAGGGTCAGGAAAAAGCTTTTGAACATATTTTTGCAGAAATCCAGGAGCGCGACCACAACGATTCCAACCGGAGTCTGGCGCCGCTCGCGGTGGCTGAAGACGCCATCGTTGTGGATAATTCGGAACTTTCCATTGACCAGCAGGTGGAAAGCCTGTTGGCTCTGGTTTTGAAAAAACTGGAGGAAAGGTGAAGGTTTGGCTGGCGGAAAACTCCGGTTTTTGCTTTGGCGTACGCCGAGCCATAGGAATGGCGCGGGAAGCGAAAGATTCTGGCGGTGAAGTGAACACCTTGGGAGAACTTATCCACAATCCGCGCATCGTTTCCCAGCTTTCCGCGGAAGGCATTGCCATTGCCACTTCCCCAGACGCGGTGAAAAACAAAAAGGTGGTCATCCGCTCCCACGGTATTTCCAAACAAGACCGCGCCACGCTCGAGGCAAACGAAAATGAAATTATCGACGCCACCTGCCCCTATGTTCAACGCGCACAACAGCTTGTGGCTTCCAATGCCGATATTCCGGTCCTGATTTTGGGCGATCCCGAACATCCGGAAGTGAAAGGTATGCTTTCCTGGGGAAATTCACTCACACGGGTGGTTCGCCCTGGTGAAGACCCTGGTGAAAAAACCTGGAAAAAACTGTGCATCGTTTCCCAAACCACCCAGAAGCTGCGTTCGCTGCAGAACCTGGTGGACACGGTTTTACCCCGCTGCCAGGAGCTGGTGGTTTTCAACACCATCTGCGCTGCCACTTCCATGCGCCAGGACGCAACCGTCGCCCTGGCAAAAAAGGCTGACCTGATGATTGTCATCGGCGGCAAAAACAGCTCCAACACAAAAATGCTGCACGAACTCTGTTCCGCCCAAACTCGCAGCCTCCATGTGGAAGCCGCATCTGAACTGACACTCTCGGACCTCGACGCAGCCCAGACCATCGGGTTGGCAGCAGGTGCATCCACGCCAGAGGAAGACATCTGGGATGTTTACCAAAAGATTTTTAATTTAAAGGGGAAGCCCGCGCCGGCAAAAAACCCGCGGGAAATCCCCACGTATAAGGAGGAATCATGTTAGAGCATGATCAAAACCAAGACCAGCCCGTTCCGGAAGAAGAACTGAAGGAAGGGGAAGGCACGACGTCGCAACCAACGGAAGAAGTAACGGCACCCGAAGTGGAACCTACTGCCGAGGAAACAACAGAACAAACTGAAACAGAGGCTGCTCCACAGGAAGTGGAAGAGCCCCAAATCCCGGCCGAAGAAGAGGCCGAAACAAGCATCGAACCTCAAACCCAAACCCCGGACACTCCCGAACCTGAAACCAAGGAACAAACTCCGGAAGAGCCGGCTGCATTGGAACCCGCACCCGCCAAAACTCCTGAGGAAGAGCTCAACCACGAGCTGATGAGCCTGTTGGAAGAACACGATTCCAGGTTCAGGAGCGGCGAAGTGAAGGAAGGCACTGTGGTCAGCGTCACTGATAAAGACGTGGTGGTGGATATCGGATTCAAGAGCGACGGGGCCATCCCCCTCACAGAATTCGAATATTCCGGAGTTCCGGAAGTGAATTCCAACATCATGGTCTTCATCAACAATCTGGACGACGGTGAAGGCAGGCTTTCGCTTTCCAAACGTAAAGCCGACTACATCAAAAACATCGAGCTCATCAAACAGGCTTCCGAAGACGGCTCCGTGCTCAGCGGCACCATCCGTCGCCGCGTGAAAGGTGGCTTGATTGTGAACGTGATGGGTGTGGAAGCTTTCCTGCCCGGATCGCACATGTCCATCAAACCCGTCCCAAACCTCGACCAATTCATCGGTAAAGAACTGCAGTTCAAAGTGATGAGCCTGGACGAGGGCAAAAGAAACATCATCCTCTCCCGCAAAATGGTGCAGGAAGAAGAAGCAGCCATCAAGCGCCAGGAATTGCTCGAACGCATTGAAGTGGGCAATGAGCTGGATGGAGAGGTTAAAAATATAACTCAATATGGCGCGTTCATCGACCTGGGCGGCATCGACGGCCTTCTGCACCTCACCGATATGAGCTGGGGAAAAGTGAATCACCCCACCGATATGCTCAGCATCGGAGACAAGGTGAAGGTGAAAGTCATCAAATTCGATCCCGACACAAACAAAATCTCCCTGGGTATGAAGCAGCTTGTCCCCCACCCTTGGGAAAACATCGAAATCAAATATCCCGAAGGCGTCCGCGTGACCGGCAAAGTGGTCAGTGTGAAATCCTTCGGCGCTTTCATCGAGGTGGAGCCTGGCGTGGAAGGCTTGGTACACATCTCTGAAATGAGCTGGACCAGAAAAATCACAGACGCCCGCCGCATCGTAAAAATTGGCGACAATGTGAATGCCATCGTCTTGGAACTGGACAAGGAAAACCGCCGTATCTCCTTGGGAATGAAACAGATGGAAGCCAACCCCTGGCTTTCGATTGAAGATCGTTTCCCCATTGGCAGCGTCATCACTCGTCCCGTGAAAAGCCTCACCGCTTTTGGCGCTTTCGTGGAAGTGGAAGATGGCATCGACGGCCTCATCCACATTTCTGACATCAGTTGGACCAAACGTGTTTATCACCCCCGCGAAGTGTATCACAAGGGTCAGGAAGTGGAAGCTGTGATTCTTTCCATCGATCGCGCTCTGCACCGTATCGCCCTGGGCGTCAAACAGTTGCATCCCGATCCCTGGGAACACCTCACAGAATCTTTGCCTGTGAATTCAGAAGTGAAGGGAAAGATTGGCAAGCTGATCAATAAAGGCGCCCTGGTGGACATCCAGGTCGGCGAAGACATCGTTGAAGGCTTCATCCCCATCTCCCACCTCGCCATTCCAAAACTCGACCACCCTGAAGAAGCTTTCCACGTTGGTGAAGAGCTGCCTCTCAAAGTCATCGAACTGGATATGGAAAACCGCCGCCTCATCCTGAGTGTGAAGGCGTTCTTCTTCTCCCGCGAACCCAAATTGCAGGAAGAATATATCGCCATCCACGAACAATATATGCGCGACCGCCTCGCCAGACTGCAAAAGAAACGTGCCGAACGCCAGGCTCGTGAAAAACAGCGTGAAGAAGCCAAACTGCGCGCTCTTGCTGAAGCAGCCCTCTCGGGAAGCGAACAAGCTGAAGAAATTCCGGCTGAAACGCCCGCGGAAGAGGCTCCAGAAGAAGCACCAGTGGAAGAGACCCCTGTGGAAGAAGTTCCAGCTGAAACACCAGTGGAAGAGACTCCTGTAGAGGAAGCTCCCGCGGAAACACCTGTGGAAGAGGTTCCCGTGGAAGAAGTTCCGGAGGAAGCACCGGTGGAAGAGATTCCTGTAGAGGAAATTCCCGCTGAAGCTCCAGTGGAAGAAACTCCTGTGGAAGAAGTTCCAGAGGAAGCTCCTGTGGAAGAGATTCCGATGGAAGAAGCTCCCGCTGAAGTACCAGTGGAAGAAGTTCCAGAAGAAGCTCCCGCGGAACCCAGCCAGGAAGAGCCGGCTCCCGAAACCACTGAAAATAATGAATAAATCCCGGAAATAGCGGAGCAAATGAGCTTGAAAAAGTTCCCCCGCGACCCGGTTTCACAAACCATGGATATGGCGGTTCCCAGGAGCCGCCATATTCTTTTTGCTCTGGACTTTATCCTTCCCATCCTGATTTTGGCTTTGGGAACCTGGTTGATTCGTTCCCAGGGTCTGGATCTCAAATATCAATCCCATTTTTATCGCGGAAATGGCATCTGGATGGGCAACAAAGCCTGGGGCTTCGAATTCATTTACAAATATGGCACTCTACCCTCGCTGATTGTCGCTTTGGCTGGAGTTGCGGTTTTTGTGACCAGCTTTTTTTCCAAAAACCTGGCGCGCTGGCGTCGTTCCGGATTGTTTTTGGCGCTGGCAATGCTTTTGGGGCCAATGCTTTTGGTGAATGCCATCCTGAAGGAAAATTGGGGACGTCCCCGACCCAGCCAGGTGATTGAATTCGGCGGCATCTATGCCTATGAACCTCCGCTCAGCATTGATCACAGCAGCCCGGGAAAGTCTTTCCCAAGCGGGCACGCCTCCATGACATTCTATTTTTTTGCCCTGTATTTCATCTTCCGCGGCCGCAAAAAACGTCTCGCCGCCTGGAGCCTTGTTTTCAGCCTTGTTTTTGGGTTTGGCATGGGTCTGGTGCGCATGGCGCAGGGTGGACATTTCATCTCGGATATACTCTGGGCAGGCGGTGTGGTTTGGCTCAGTTGCGCCCTGCTGTATTACCTTCTGAAGCTGGACAGACTGGCTTGGAAACCACGCGCGCAGCCGAAAAACGCAATCAGCGAAAATACCGCACAAAGTTCTTGACATCCTTGCCCACCGGAGCGGAATGGATTAAATTTACATCAGAGGTGAATCATGAACAAAAAACATATATTGACACTCGGCCTCCTTTTGGGGCTCAGCCTTGCCCTTTTCGCAGAGGAACCTTTTTCCAAAAGCGCTGTGGGCCTGCATCTGGGAAACCAGAGCGGCTCCGGCTACAGCATGCGTTTTCTGGGACCCCAACACGGTCTGCAAGTGACCTTTGGTGCCATCACCTGGGGCAGCGACGATCCCTATTTCCCTGACAGACAATACTATTGGTACAATGATAAAACCGGCATGAGCTGGTATCCTGATCAAGCGCCACAAGATACCTTGGTAACTTTCACCGAGGTGGGCCGTACCTTGAAAGCCAACTTGGGCTTGAATCACATCTGGATTTTGGATACCTTCAACTTTTTTGGCCTTAAAGACCACGGACGTCTCTACTTGATGACCGGTGGCAATTACGAATTCCACCGCCAAACTGAGTTCTCCAAACAATACCGCTGGGTATCAGCCACTGACTCATTGGACTATGCGCATTATGAGCCCGTAAACAATGCTCCTCCTTCCGAAGATTCCAAAATTGAACACAGATGGACCGCCGGACTCGGCTTGGGTGTGGATATCGCCATCAGCAAAAACTTCCACGGAGCCCTGGAAGTCCCCATCACCTACAACTGGGACAACCGCATTTCCTACACCCCCCAAATTGGGATTTATTATTACTTCAAATAGCCGAAATGCCGCCCTGCTTCGCTCTTGGCTCCAACCAAGCAGTTACTGCGTGATGCCTTGTGAGCAACCCGATAAAGAATCGGGATACTCACGAGTTGATCCGCAAATACTCTGGAGTCGGGAAAAAGAGCGGGCTAAGAGAGCCTTCATATTCAAGCGCGTGGCTTGATAACAGGCTGCGCAGCAAACAGATACAAGCGGATGCAAATCCGCTTTTTTTGTTTTGGGTTTTTTGAAAGGCGTGGGCGGTTCAACAGAATTGGGGGGCTTTTGCCCGGATACGCCAAACACGGCAGGGCTTTCACTTTTTATCACTCGGTATCAAATCCCCTCCTTATATAGAACGAGTCTGTTGTAAAACACCCCGCAAAGCCATAAGCCTATGTCTGGCTCAAGGTTACTTTTGAAACATAAGGAATACTAAAGGCGGCTACCGGGATGGGGGTCTGTCATGCCAATGTTTCGCCAGATGATGCGGCGCTATTTGCTCGCGGGTTTCGCTGTGACCTGTCATCCCGGCTACGCAAACCACCACCCAGCCCGAGCCAACGCGTCATTCTGAACGAAGTGAAGAATCCAGCCCTTATGGAGGTGAAAAAATGTTCACCAGACCACCCAGCTTCACACATTATAGGCAGCGTGTAAAAGCAATTGCCCGCAAAACCAAAAACCACCAAGTCACTGGATTCCTCGTTCCACTCGGAATGACGGCCAGGCTTTGGTTTGGGGGGTGGTGGGCGGAGTCTGGGTGGTCGGCAGAACATTGTGCCAGATGAATCTGGCACCAACGACCGGATGAATCCGGTGTTCCGGCGAGTCCATCGCTGGCATTCAGAATGACGGGTCCAGCCTGGGTTTGGGTGGTAGTCTGCAGAGTCTGGAGGCTGGGAGGAACCTTTGTTGGCGCTAAGGGCTGGTTCCTTAACTTCGTTCAGGATGGCAGCATGCTTACGGGTTTTCAGGTCGGTTGCGGGGTTTACCAGCCATAAGAGCAGCCCCTTCCCCACACCGTCTTTTTTCAAGCAACAAAAAAAGCCCGGCTTTTACACCGGGCTTTATCAATTCAGGGAGAATCGGATTGTGTTATTTAAGCAAAGCCGCCTTGGTTTGATAGACTTGGTTTTGGGTGCTCATTATGATGTGATAAACACCGTTGGCGAGGCTTTTGCCGTTGTAGTCTGTGCCGTCCCAACTG
>JAAYKA010000057.1 GCA_012522635.1 Candidatus Cloacimonadota bacterium | reverse complement strand
CGAACTGTTCAAGCGCAACCGTAATAAGCCACTGTCCTACAATGAGATAGTTGGCGAACTAAACTTGACCAAAAAAGAGAAAGCGGTTCTTTCAGAAACACTGAACGAACTGGTTTCCGAGGGTATGCTAAGCAAGAAAAGCCGTAAGTTTTGGCCTGTTGTTTCCAAGCCTGAACCTGAGGAGCCGATTAAGGAACAAGCCAATCCTAAACTTCTTGAGGGTATTTTTGACGCGACGCCGCTGGCCAAGAATCTCTCCTATGCTTTTGTGCGCACAGAAAAAGGTGATTTTTTCATCGGCGCGGAAGATACTTTGAACGCCTATCATGGTGACAGGGTTGAAATTGACCCCCGTTTCAGAAGCGGAAAAGCAGACCGGGGCTATGTTCGCAAAATCGTTAAAAGAGCCAACGAAATCATGGCTGGAGACATCCGTTTCAGCGGAAAACGCAAGATTTTCATCAGCGGGAGCCAAAAAATCCACAACTGGTTTGAGGTTCAGGATACCCTCCAGGCCAAAGAAGGCGAAAAGGTTGTTTTACAGGTCACAAATTGGGGCAGCCCGATCATGGGTAAAATGCCATCAGGAAATGTGATTGAGATTCTTGGACCCTCTGGAGACCCGCAAGTTGAACTTCTGGCTGTGATTCGCCAATATCAACTGCCACTTGAATTTCCGGATGATGTTTTGGCAGAAGTTGAAGGAATAAAAACCAAAATCAGCCAGAAAGACCGGACAGGCAGGCTCGACCTCCGCGAAACCTACACCTTCACCATCGACCCTGCTTCCGCCAAGGATTTTGATGATGCCATCTCGATTGAAACAATATCCAAGGGCTGGCGTTTATCGGTTCACATTGCCGATGTGAGCCATTACGTCAAGCCCGGCAGCGCCATTTTCAAGGAAGCGACAAAGCGCGGAAACAGCTTCTATTTCCCAAAAAAAGTGATACCGATGTTGCCGGAACTTCTCTCCAACCAGGTTTGCAGCTTACGTCCCGACGAGGAAAAACTGACCCTGAGTGTAATCACAGAATTTGACCGCCAGGGTAAAAATTTGAGCCAAAAAATGGCGGAAACCATTGTTAAAAGCGACTTCAGACTCAGTTATGAACAGGTGGACGCGCTTTATGATGGAGAAGAGACAGAGCTGCCTTCACAGCTTGTCCAAGCTCTTAACGAAGCCAGAAAACTCTCCGCGCTGCTCAGCCAGAATAGACTGGAGCAGGGTTACATCTTTTTCGACCTGCCGGAACTGGAATATGAATACGATGACGAAGGCCTCATTCACAGATTCACACTCGCTCAGGAAACAGAATCCCATAAATTGATTGAAAACTTCATGTTGGTGGCGAACGAATACGCTGCCAAACAGCTCACAAAGCTCTCCCCCACTTCGCTTTACAGAATTCATGAAAACCCGGATCTACAGAAAATCGAAAAGCTCATCGAATTGCTTTCCCATTACGGCATTAGCTATTACGATCGCGGCTCTTTGAACGCTTCTTTGCAATATCTGTTGAACTCCCTGCCCAACGCTGAATACCACAAGGTTTTCGACCACATCATCCTACGCAGCATGAAAAAGGCGCAATATTCCATCCGCCACATCCGTCATTTCGGTTTGGGAATGGAAACTTACACCCATTTCACCAGCCCCATCCGTCGTCTTTGCGACCTCGTTATCCACCAACTTTGCAAAACATATTTAATCCGTTCCGACCAGGTGAAATTCAACAGCGAACAGATGAAACACTTTGCCAGCGTGGCTTCTGAACAAGAACTGCTTGCTGACCAAGCCGAACGTGACATTGAACGTGTTTACAGCATGGCCTACATGAAAAAATTCATTGGAGAGCGCTTCAGTGGAATGGTCGTGTCTGCCAAATCCGCAGGTCTCATCATCCGTTTGGATCAAATTCCGGTTAATGGCTTCCTCAAAGTGGAACATCTCCCCCGTGGTCGTTGGCTCTATAAAGATAAGGAAATGCGTTTTGTAAACCCCTCCAATTCAGATTATTTCCAGCTATTGGATAAAGTGTTGGTTCAAATCATGGAGGTTAGTGACGATATCTATTTGGAATTACAAAATGTTAAAAACGCTCATCAACACGCAGACCTGCTTCCTGCCAAAAAAACGCCCGCCAAGTCCAGAAAATCGGTTGACTATAAGACAGCCCACAAAAAAAGTGTCCGAGCAAGTAAAAAACTAAAGAGGAAGAGATGACAAAGCCGATCGGGATATTCGACTCCGGGGTGGGAGGACTCACTGTTTACAAGGCCATACGTGCCGCTTTCCCCAGTGAAGATCTGATTTATTTTGGTGACACCGCCAGGGTTCCCTATGGCCCCAAATCCCATCACACCGTTATCGAATATTCGGTTCAAAACGCCCGTTTCCTCCTCCAGAAGAGGATTAAGGCCCTGGTGGTGGCTTGTAACACCGCTTCCGCCGTGGCTTTGCCCGCCTTGCGTAAATTGGCGGAAATCCCGGTTATAGGCGTCATCGAACCCGGTGCCCAAATGGCTGCCCAGGTCAGCAAAAACAATAAGATTGGCGTAATCGGAACGGAAGGTACAATCCGCTCCGGCGCTTACACCCAGGCAATTTTAGCCCTTCTTCCCGACGCGCAGGTTTTTTCCAAAGCCTGTCCTCTCTTGGTTCCGCTCGTTGAAGAAGGCTGGCTGGATCACCCCGTCACAAGCCTGGTGGTGAATGAATGCCTTCAGGAGTACAAGGAAAAAAGTATTGACACCCTTGTTTTGGGCTGTACCCACTACCCTTTGTTGAAGGCTCTTTTTGCCAGCGAAATGGGCGCCGGGGTGAGTCTTGTGGACAGCGCTGATGCTGTTGCGCATCATCTGAAAACCATTTTGCCGCCGCCTGAGACTGTCCGCAAGGGCGTGGATAAGTTTTATGTGAGCGACAATGAAGCCAAGTTTCACCAGCTCGCCAGCCGTATCCTGGGTATCGAGCAGCTCCAGCTCCAGCGTTTACGCTTGTTTGAAAGCTGGTTTGAATGATTTTTTAAAATAACACAAAAAGAGGTATTATCATGAACCCCTTGATTTTAACAGCCGCAATCACAGGCGCGGAAACCACCCGCGCTGACCAACCAAATCTTCCCATCACGCCTGAAGAACAGGCTCGCGAAGCCATTGCCTGCTATGAAGCCGGAGCTCGGGTGATCCACCTTCACGTTCGCGACGACGAAGGAAACCCCACTCAATGTATGGACCGTTTCACCGCTGCGATTGCAGCCATAAGAGCTGCCGCTCCCGAAGTTATCATCCAGATTAGCACCGGCGGAGCCGTTGGCGAACCCTTTGAAAAAAGGCTGGCGCCTCTCGCGCTCAAACCGGAAATGGGCACCCTCAACGCAGGAACCCTGAATTTTGGCGATGATATTTTCATCAATCATCCCAGCGACATCGTGCGTCTTTCCAAAGCGTTTGATGAATATGGCGTGGTGCCGGAAGTCGAGGTTTACGAATCCGGTATGGTGGACTATGTTGCCCGGCTCGTAAAACGTGGTATCATCACCCACACACCTTTGCACGTACAATTTGTCTTGGGCGTTCCCGGCGGTATGAACGGCTCGCCCAAAAACGTACTTTATATGATGGAACACCTGCGGGAAATGATTCCCACAGCCACCTGGGCTGTTGCCGGCATCGGCAGATTCCACATCCCAGCCTCTCTCACCGCGATGGTGAATGGCGGTCACATCCGGGTTGGTTTTGAAGACAATATCTTCTACCACAAGGGTGTAGTGGCTGAATCCAATGCCCAATTGGTTGCCCGCATGGCTCGGATTGCCCAGGAAATCGGACGTCCCCTTGCCACACCAGCCCAGGCTCGTGAAATTCTTGGCCTTCCGGAGTAAAAATGATTCTCAGCGGCAACGCTCTAAAAGTATTGGAAAAAAGATACTTCCGAAAAAATGAAGCCGGAGAGCTTCTGGAGGATTGGGACACCTTAATCCGCCGTGTGGCGAAAGATATTGCCGATGGAGACCCAGAAAAGGAGAATGAATATTTCGAACTCCTCGATTCAGGCTATTTTTTGCCCAACTCCCCCACCTTGATGAACGCGGGAGGTGACCTCCAACAGCTCTCCGCCTGTTTTGTGCTGCCCATTGAAGACAGTATGGAAAGCATCTTTGAAACCCTGAAAAACGCCGCTCTCATCCATAAAAGTGGCGGCGGAACCGGCTTTTCCTTCAGTAGTTTGCGTGAAGCCGACGCCCGTGTGCGTTCCACAAATGGGGTTTCCAGTGGGCCAATTTCGTTCCTGAAAGTTTTCAACGCCGCCACCGACGCCGTGAAACAAGGTGGAACCAGGCGCGGCGCCAATATGGCGATTCTGAATGTTGACCACCCTCAGATTATGGATTTCATCAAATGCAAGGCCGACACCAGTGAACTAACGAATTTCAACCTGAGCGTGGGGATTACAGAAGGCTTCATGCAGGCTGTATCGAACGATGAGGAATATGAACTCATTTCGCCCTACAGCGGAAAAGTGGTTGACACTCAGAACGCCAGAGACGTCTTTTGTCTGATTGTGGATATGGCCCATAAAAATGGCGAGCCTGGAATCGTTTTCCTGGACCGCATAAACGCTGCCAATCCCACGCCCCAATTGGGAAAGATTGAATCCACAAACCCCTGCGGTGAACAGCCTCTTTTACCGAACGAAGCCTGTAACCTGGGCTCCATCAACCTTGCCGCCCTCATCACCGATGGCGCTTTGGATTGGGAAAAACTCCGCTATGTAACCCGCCTCAGTGTGGATTTCCTCGACCAGGTTATCGACCGCTCAAAATTCCCCCTCCCTCAGATTGAAGAAATGGTGCATTTGAACCGCAAGATTGGCCTGGGCGTGATGGGCTGGGCGGACCTCCTGTTCCAGCTCGGAATTCCCTATGCCAGTGACGCGGCTGTATCCCTCGCCGAAGAGCTGATGGAATTTGTGGATTTTGAGGCCAAACAGCGTTCTCTGGAGCTTGCCCAACAAAAAGGAAGCTTCCCGAGCTTTGATGGCTCCATCTATGCCAAGGGAAATTTGGGCAGAACTCCTCTGAAAAAGAACTGGGACGATTTGGGCCAAAAGATTGCCTCCCAAGGTTTACGCAATGCCACTCTCACCACCATTGCCCCCACCGGAACCATCAGCATGATTTTGGATACATCCAGCGGAATTGAACCCCAGTTTTCCTTGGTCTATGTGAAAAACGTGATGGACGGCGAAAAGCTGCTCTATGTGAATAAATGGTTCAGCCAAGCCCTTGAAAAAGAAGGAATCTACAGTCAGGAACTTTTGGAAAAAGTGGCTGAAGCTGGCTCCGTGGCAGAGCTTGAAGAAATCCCTCCCCACATCCGCGAGGTGTTCCAAACCGCTCACGACATCAGCCCTGAATGGCATATCCGAAGCCAGGCCGCCTTCCAAAAATACACAGACAACGCCGTCAGTAAAACCATAAATTTCCCTTCTTCCGCCACCGTGGAAGACATCCGCATTGCCTACGAACTTGCCCACCAGCTTGGCTGTAAAGGCATCACCGTCTATCGTGATGGAAGCCGGGAAAACCAGGTTCTCAGCAGCGGCGCCACCAAGACCGGAACCCAGGGGACTGTTGCTCCCAGAAGCCGTCCTGAAGTGACTCACGGCATCACCCGCCGCTTGGAAACAGGCTGTGGACACATGTATGTGACCATCAACACCGACGACCGCGGCGCCTGCGAAGTTTTTGTCCAGATGGGCAAAGTTGGCGGCTGCGCTTCCGCTCAATTGGAAGCCATCGCCCGGCTTTCCTCCCTTGCTTTGCGTTCGGACGTGAAACTTCAGGCCATCATTCGCCAGTTAAAAGGCATCCGTTGCCAATCCCCGATGTGGCACAAGGGAGAAATCATCAGCTCCTGCGGCGACGCTGTGGGCAAGGCTCTGGAAGCTTTTCTGCAGGAATACAACATCAAGGAAATCAAATCTTTGCAGTTGGAAGAAGATGCTTTTGATGAAGCTCTTTCAGAGACAAGATTGACCATCTCCCTCTGCCCCGATTGTGGCAGCTCTGTGGAACACACTGAGGGCTGCCTGAAATGCCCTTCCTGCGGATGGACAAAATGTTAAATATTATCCGGAGAGAACATGCGCTGTAAACATTGTGACGCTCCTTTGGCCGCTCACGACTTTTGGTGCTCGAATTGCGGCAAACAAACCCAGGTTATCACCAAAGACCTTTCTTCCTGGAGAAGCCTTCAAAAAACCTGGAAGAAATATCTGCCTGCCAAGGGTTTAAATATCCCCGCGGCGGCTGTTTCCATCATCGCCGGGGTCATTCCCATGGCCGCTGTGCTCTATGCGATGAACGCTTTTGGACGCTTGGATTTTTCCCAAAATCAAGAGACTATCCCCCTGCTCTTAAACCTTTTGATTACGGCTGTGGGCTTAGCTATCTTTTTTCCCATGCTTTTAATTCCATTCTCGGCTGTTTGCCGAACCGAAGGACACAGCGTGGGATTCAAGGATGTGCTTGGTTCCCTGAAGGATTATCCCCGCCAGCTACTGCTTTCATTGCTCACCGCGCTTTGGTTTGTGGTGATTTATCTCGTCTGTTTTGGATTGCCCAAATTCGGCAGCGACCCCATCCTTCGTTTGGTTTGGCTGGTGCTGGTCAACTATTTCTGGGCGGTTTTCCTTCCCGTACCCATTTTGATGGAACGCCTGCGCCAAAACCCCTGGAAAGCCTTTAAAACTTCCTACAAACACTTTCACGTGGCTCGCTGGCAGCTCTGGCGCCTGGCGCTCATCCTCATCCTCATCAATCTTATCGCCAGCGGCTTGGCATTTATTCCGCTCATTTTCACTCTTCCGCTTGCCTGGTTTGCGATTCGGGACTACACAGACCTGCTTCTGGAATACGAGATTATCAGGTCCCAAAAACAAGGTTGAAGCGTGACGAAAAAAGAGATTGTCTCCCTCATCCTGTTGGCGCTGGTAATTGCCTATGGAGCTTGGACTTGGTTCAACCGTTCCTATTCCCACACCCGTGCTGAACCAGACCTCATGGACACCGTGGTCACCATTTCCGCCAAATCCAAAAGCAAGAACATTTCCGCCCAGATTGATTCCGTGTTTGCCTACATGAAAAGCTTTGAGGCCATTTTCAACGATTATGACCCCCAAAGCTGGGTTTCGCGCGTCAATGCCGCGGATGGAAAGTCTGTGCCCATGAACCCTCACGCCTACGAGCTGCTTTGTTTGGCGGACAGCCTTTACCATCTCACGGACGGTCTTTTCGACATCAGCGTGCGGCCTCTTTATGAGCTTTGGGGTTTCAGCCGGCTGGGTGAACCGGATTTTGAGCCTTCTCCTCCGGATTCACTCGCCATCCAGGAAACCTTGGCGAAGGTGAATTTCAGCCGGATACGCTATAATGAAAAACGCATCATTATGCCCAAGGGGATGCAAATCACCTTCGGAGCCCTCGCCAAGGGCTATGTTTTGGATAGAGCGCGTGTCTTCATGGAGCGTAGTGGCTTGATTAGCGGACAGATAGATTGCACCAGCGGTATGACTTTCTTTGGTCAAAAACACGCCCAGGTGGTGGGAGTCCGCCATCCCCGTGCGGGTCAAAACCTCCAAACCATCGGCAGTTTCAAGATTAAAAACGGCTCGCTCAGCAGTTCTGGAGACTATCAAAATTTCTTTGAATACGAAGGTAAACGCTACCATCACATCCTCAATCCCAAAACCGGCTACCCTGTGGAAAGCGTTTTTTCCATCACGGTGATTCATCCCTCCGCCGCTGTTTCCGACGGACTTTCCACCGCGCTTTTCCTCCTGCCTCCTCCCCAAGCGATTGAAGCCCTAACACACTATCCAAATAGCAATTCAGTTATCTTCTATCAGGAACAGGATAAGATAGTATCCCTTAAAAGCATGGGAATGAAAGAATTGGATTGGCACGACGAATGATAAATATGCCCGATATCCAGGCTCAGGACGACAGCCGCCATATCACAATCGACAAGGTTGGGGTCAAAGGCATCCGCTATCCCGTTTTGGTGGACGACCGCGCCAACGGCGTTCAAGCCACCATCGCCGAAGTCAACCTCTATGTGGACCTCCATCACAGCAAACGTGGAACCCATATGTCCCGATTCATCGAGATTCTGAACCGCTATCACCAGAACAACATCATCGGCCAATTGGACAAACTTTTACTGGAGCTGAAATCCGTCCTGAATGCCGACGCTGCCTACATTGACCTCGCCTTCCCCTATTTCATCCAAAAAAGCGCTCCTGTATCCGGAATTGCCGCTTTGATGGATTACCAATGCTTTTTCAACGCGTCCTACGCCGAGGAGTTTGAGCTTTGGATTGGCGCCCGGATTCCCGTCACGGCGTTGTGTCCCTGTTCCAAGGAAATATCCGCCGAAGGCGCTCACAACCAGCGTTCCCTGGTGACCCTCAAGGTTCGCTACGACGAATTTATCTGGCTAGAAGAGCTCATCGAAGTGGCGGAAGAGGTGGCGAGCTGCCCTGTTTATCCGCTCTTGAAGCGCCAGGATGAAAAATATGTGACCGAAACGGCCTACGCGCGTCCCCGTTTTGTGGAGGACATCGCCAGGGAGGCCACCCAAAGGCTTCAAGCTGACCCCCGGGTGGGGGAATTCAGCGTGGAAGTCGAAAGCTTTGAATCCATCCACAACCACAACGCCTACGCGCTGGTCTGCCGTCCCCGGCTGGCCTGAAAATGACCCTGTCCCAGCTACGCCGCGCCACAGCGGGATTTTTGTCCAACCGCTTTAAATATATCCTCCACCAGGATGCCTCGAATCCCGTGTTGTGTTTACAGCTTTTCATCCGCATGGGAAGCTGCTGGGAGGCGCCTGATGAAGGTGGCTATTCCCACTTTTTGGAACACCTCGTATTCAAATCCACCCGTCATTTTGGCTACAACGAGATAAGCAGCCACATCAGCGATTTGGGCGGAACGCTGAACGCCTACACGGATTTTGACTGTACCTGCTACTACCTGCTTTTACCCTCCGAATATCTGAACGAAGGCCTCAAAGTTCTCGCTGAGCTTGCCATCCACCCAACTTTTGGCTCCGAGGACGTGAAACTGGAAAAAGACATCATCATCGAGGAAATGGAACAAACCAAAAACGACCCCGAGATGGATTTTCTCAGCTTCATCCAGGATTCCGCCTTCCAAAATAGCCCTCTCCGCCGTCCCGTTTTGGGAACCAAATCCTCGCTTTCCAAAGCCGGCTTGAAGGAGCTGCGAGCCTTTCACAGCGCCTATTACCGTCCCCAGAACTCTTTTTTGGTGGTGGTGGGCGATTTTGACCCCAAAACCAGCGCTGCCGCCATCGACAAGATTTTTGGCCATTGGGAACCTGGCTCCAATCCGCCTGTTTTACCCTCCCATTCTGAAAGCTTGGAAACCCCCGCCAAAGCTCGTCTCTGGCGCAAAAACTCCCAGGAATATCTGGCGTGGATTCTGCCTGAACTTGCGGACGCTCATCCCGATTCTGACGCCCTGATGCTGGCTCAACGCTGGCTGGCTGTGGGTCCCGCCTCACGCCTTTACAAACGGATTGTGGAGTGTGAAAAGCTCGTTTCCTCGGTGAAAGTATCATCCTTCAGCGGGATGCTGGATGGCGTTTCCTCCATTGTCGCCTCTCCCCTGCGCCCCAAGCTCCAAAACCGGCTTTTGACCGCCTTCAACGAAGAACTGCAAAGCCTTTTGGCTGGAAACATCGACCCCGGCGAGTTGGAACTGATTAAACGGGACGTGATTAACACCTGGCTTTTTGGCTTTGACGGCGTGGAAAACCTGGCGGGAATGATTGGCGCCGAGGAATTCATCGACGGTTTTGAAAAGCTCTATGATTATGAAGAACAAATCATGCCTCTGGGTGTGGACGATGTGGTGCGGGCTGCGCGTAAATACTGGACTCCGGACAGGCTTCAGATTATCCACCAATCCCCCCAAAAAGCTGATTTGACCCCCGCTCCCGCCAACAGAAAACCCTCGAACAAGAAAACCACCCAAACCGAGCTTCCTGACGAAATTGCCATCCCCTCTCCCACTCATTTTATCAAGCCAAAAGCCCACACTGATGAGCTTTACACGACCACTTTCGACAACGGTCTGAAATTCATCTACCGCCGTCAACCCGAGAGGCCGGTTTGCGGAGTCGCTCTTGCCACCGAAATCAGTCAGCTTTGGGAAAGCCCCGCACGAAGAGGCATAAACTATCTTTGTTCCGGCGGAATGATGCACTCCACCCGTCTTCACAGCCATACCCAGCTTCTAAAAACCAGCCGCCAACACGGCATCAGCCTGAATGTTGAGCCCCAGCCGGATTGCACCATCTTCCGCGGAAAATGCTTTCACAGCTCGCTTCCCACCGCCCTCGCCATTTTGGCAGAGATTTTCCAGCTCCCCGCCTTCGAAACCAGCCACATCAATTTGCTTAAACATTCAACCGTGGACATGTTGCGCAGAGACAAACAAAACCCCGTCAGTCAAGCGTTTAACCGTTGGTTCAAAACCCTGCTTGGCGCGGGAAGTCTTTACACTGGCTTTCCCGGCGGAATCAGTTCCCTGCTCAAACTGAAGCCCCAGGAGGTGATGGATTGGCATCAAACCTACTATCAGCCCAACCGTTTCACCCTCTGCGTGGTGGCTCCCCTGCCCCCGGATGAAGTGGCAAGCCTCGCCGCCGCGCTGTTTGGCACGCGTAAAAGCCAGCCCAGCCCGGAAAATAACGAAGTTCCTCCCCCCATTCCCAGCCCGGTGAAACACAGGATTCACAAGCTTGGTTCCGGACAGGCCATCATCCATTTGGGCGGTTTTGCCACTCCCGCCAAAGACAAGGAGGAAACCACCGCCTTCCACGTCCTCTCCCAAATTCTGGGCGGCGACATGGATTCCCGGCTGTTCAATCTCGTCCGCGAAAAATATGGCTATGCCTATCAAACCGGCCTGGAATACAATAGTACAAAGGAACTCGGCTGGTGGTACGCCTATTCTTTCAGCGACCCCGACGACGCCCAAGCCTGTCTCAAGCTCACCCGCGAAGTGATTGCCGAGGTCTGCGCCCACGGAGTTGAGGAAAGCGAACTACTGCGCGCCCAAAACTATCTCTGCGGAATGAACCGTTTTGAAGCGGAAAGCCCATCCCTCCAAGCTCTTATGCTTTCAAGTCTCGGCGCTTTGGGCTATGACCCAGACTATTTTCTGCGCCGAGAACAGCGTATTCGCGCCGTCACCCTGGAAGAAATCGGCCAGGTGGCGGAAAAATGGTTGCAAAATTCAAATCAATGGTCCCACATCTTGCTATGATAAGTCTCGGCATCGATATCGGCTCCCGAAACACCAAGCTCGTGGTTTATGATTCCAGCGAGGATAACATTTTATTTTCAGACTGGCTGGCAACCGACGTCAATCCCCTCAAATCGGTAAATATTCTGACCGCAACTGCCATCACATCAATAGGATATGATAATATTGTTAAAGTGGCTTGTACGGGTTATGGACGCAAGCTATGTAATCACAAAGTTTTTTCAGAGATTTCCTGCCATGCGGCAGGTGTGCTTCACTACCTTCCTCAAACCCGAACCATCATCGATATTGGCGGACAGGATTCAAAAATCATCACCCTCGATTCCCATGCTAAAGTCAGCGATTTTGTGATGAACGACAAATGCGCCGCTGGAACCGGGAGGTTTTTGGAAATGACCGCGCTTAGGCTGGCCTGCAGCTTGGAACAGCTCAGCTTCCTCGCCTCAGATTCACGCGGGAAACTGGATATTTCCTCCACCTGCGTTGTCTTTGCCGAAAGCGAAATCGTTGGCATGATTGCGGATAACGCTTCTCCCGCAGACATTGCCAGGGCGGTTCACAATTCCATTGCCAAACGTATCCAAGTGCAAATGAGCGCTCTGGATTGGCAACCTCCGGTGGCTTTCACCGGCGGCGTCGCCCTCAATTCGGATTTGGCTCTCTGTCTCTCAAACCAGCTTCAAACCGAGGTTTTGGTGCCTTCTCTGCCTCAAATCACCGGCGCTTTGGGCGCTGCCATTCTGGTTTCAAAATGAAAGTTGACCACCATCTCCACACCGAATACAGCTACGACAGCCGCATGAAGGCGCGGGAACTGGCAAAACGCGCTGTCCAGCTCGATTACAGCCTCATCGCCATCACCGAACACATGGACCTTCTACCTTGGGAGCTCAGCCGTTACGGTCTCCCCTCTTTCGCGCGCTATCTTGAGGATTTGAGCGCTCTTCAGCGGGAATTTTCTGCCCAGGGACTCCGGATTGTTAAGGGCGTTGAAATTGGCGATTTTCAGCGCGTGAAATCCTTTGCGGACGAGCTTTTGGTGGAATTGGATTTCGAATTGCGCCTCGGCTCCGTCCATTTCCTCCCCGACGGAACAAATGTGGCGATTCCCCTGGGACGCACGCTCCAAAAACAGGACAGCGAGGATTATTACAAAGAGAACCTCGCCTTGGTCGAAAACTGCGATTTTGACGTTCTGGGACACCTGGGCGTACATAAACGCTACCTGACGGAAGAACCTCCGGAAACGCACTGTGAGGGCGTTATACGGGACATTTTCCGGGTCATGATTGACCGAGGTATCGCGCTGGAAATAAACTTTTCCTCGCTGCGAAAACCATACGCCCTCGTTTTGCCAAATGAGTGGCAGATAGACCTTTACCGCGAGATGGGCGGAAAACTTTTCAGCATCGGCAGCGATTCTCACCTCCTGGAACATTTTGACCTGAATTACGATTTGCTCCCCAACTGGCTTTTTTCTGACCAGGTGCGGATTATTTCGATTTAAGCCATATTGGTTTCGTTAACCCATCCGAATGAATATGTCCCACATGAGAAAAAGGGAGTTTGGCAAATGCGTGGCGAGCCTGATTGAAAGGGAGGCGGTGAGGGTGGAGACGGAGAAACTAAATAGTAGGAAAGCCTCAAAAGTCTATATTCTGGATGAAAGCATCATAGATTCCTGGAAACAGTAATGATGCACTAACGCAAAATACTGTGGGAGAGGTAAATCCTCTCCCTTTTTTTGAATAATAAGCAAGTCACTTTCCCCCTTGCTTAATGATAACTATCTATCCTGCAAACAGATACACGAAT
>JAAYKA010000056.1 GCA_012522635.1 Candidatus Cloacimonadota bacterium | reverse complement strand
GGACCCTATTTGCCGGAAATTCTCGACCGCCTGGGCTGCGAAATGATTGAGATGTATTGCGAACCAGACGGAACCTTCCCCAACCACCATCCCGACCCCACTGTGGAAAAAAACATGGAAGACCTTTCTCGTGCTGTGGTGGCAGCGGAATATGAAATCGGTGTCGGGCTGGATGGAGACGCAGACCGCATCGGGGTTGTGGATGAAAAAGGCAAGATGCTTTTTGGCGACCAAATCCTGAATATTCTGGCACGTGATTACCTGAAAAACAACCCCGGCAAGACCGTCATCGCGGATGTGAAATGTTCCAAAAACCTCTTTGATGACATCCGCAAACATGGCGGCGTGCCGATGATGTATAAAACCGGCCACGCCAACATCAAAATGAAAATGAAGGAAATCGGCGTTGAATTTGCCGGAGAAATGAGCGGCCACGTGTTTTTGGGAGACCGCTACCTCGGCTTTGACGATGCCATCTATGCCAGTTGCCGCATGATTGAAATCGTATCCCACACCTCCAATCCTGTCAGCACTTTTTTGGCCGACCAACCCAAAATGTTCAACACTCCGGAACTGCACATCTCCTGTCCGGACGAGCGCAAGTTCGATGTGGTGGCAAAGGTTTGCGATGAATTCAAAGCCGAAGGCTATGACGTCAACGACATCGACGGCGCCCGCATCACCTTTGCTGATGGCTGGGGGCTGGTGCGCGCCTCAAATACCACCCCGGTCTTGGTGACCCGTTTTGAAGCGGAATCTCAGGAACGAATGAACGAAATCCAAGCTTTGGTAGAAGCCAAAATCAATAAATATCTGTAAAAACAGAACCTTTCTTAATCATTAACGGGGATGCCGATTTGCGGCTCCCCTTTTTTTTGATTTTCCTTTGGAACTTCCTGTATTTATCGCCAAATTTGGTTCTTTCTTGGTCACTGCCCTTAGTCTTCCTTATGTTTCAAAAGCAAAGTCAAGCGACACAAGAGGTTGCGGTCTTGAGATTCGAAAATCAACAGACTCGTTCTTAGATATGGACGTGTTTACAGACGGCTGATTTTTCTTGCCGAGGCGGATTCAGCCGCGGATGGCCTCCACCAGCAAATCCAAGTTTTCCAGGGAAAAAGTTTTCTGCTCGCCGCTGCTCAAGTCCCTCAAAATGACGCTGTTTGCCGCCAGTTCATCCTCGCCAAAGATGAGCGCAAAGCTGGCATGACGGTTGTCCGCGGCTTTGAGCTGAGCCTTGAAAGAGCTCTTATCGGGGTCGAATTCCACAAAAATCCCCTTTTGCCGCAAAGCGTTCAGATGGGACAAAAAGGCTTCCCGCGCCGCTTCGCCAATCAGGATGGCAAAAGCTTCCGGCGCAGGGGGTTCCCCCAAACTGACGCCCTCTTCCTCCAATGCCAGCAGCAGCCTTTCAAAACCACCGGCGAAGCCGATGGCAGGCGTGCTTTTCCCTCCAATTTGTTCAAGGAGGCCGTTGTAACGTCCGCCGCCGACAAGTGAATTTTGCGCGCCGAGGCTGTCGCAAACAACCTCAAAGGCTGTGTGGGTATAATAATCCAATCCGCGCACAATGCGGGGGTTGATGGTAAAAGGGATGCCCATCAATTCCAAATTCTTTTGCACCGCCGCAAATTGGAGGCGACATTCTTCATCCAAATAGTCCAATTGGGAAGGCGCGTCATGGGCTATTGCCTTGCAGCTTGGCACTTTACAATCCAGAAGTCGGCGGGGATTTTGTTCCAATCTCACCTGGCAATCCGGGCACAGTTCCTCAAAATGCGGTCTGAAATATGCCTGAAGCGCCTTATCGTATGCCTGGGAACAGTTTGGACAGCCCACGCTGTTTATTTCGAGCCTCAGGTTTTTGAGCCCCAAGCCGCTCAGATAGAGCCAGAGAATGGAAATCACTTCGGCATCGTAATAGGGATTATCACTGCCAATCAGCTCAATGCCATATTGTTGAAACTGGCGATAGCGTCCCGCCTGAGGACGGTCATAGCGAAACATGGGGCCGATATAATAGAGCTTTTTGACCGCGGCGCCAATATCCATGCGATTTTCCACGTAAGCACGTGCCACGGGTGCGGTTCCTTCTGGCCTGAGCGCGAAAACACGTCCCTTTTGGTCTGTGAAGCGATACATTTCCTTTTTCACCACATCCGAGCTTTCACCGGAGCTACGCTCAAACAGCCCGGCCTGCTCAAACATGGGTGTGCTGATTTCAGAGTAGCCATAAGCCGCTGCCAGTTTGCGAAAATCCGCGAAAAGCTTTTGCCATTTGTGGCTCTGTTGGGGCAGGATGTCATAGGTCCCGCGTGGTATTTGATAACGCATTTTTTACCTCAAAAAGAAAAACATATTCGGCTCGGTGATGTCGCTGTCAAGCTTTAAATTTGGATAGCGCACCCCGGTGATGTATAAACCCGATGCCGGGGCTGTGGTCACCAGCCTTTGACGCGGATTTTTCTCCGCCAAAATTGTTTCCAAAACGCTGCCGTCCATGCCCATGTGTTCCAGATTCACCAAGGTTCCCACGATGCGGCGCACCATGTGGTGCAAAAATCGGTCGGCGCTGATGTCGAAGCGAATGATGCCCTGATTTTCGGACACGTCCAGCCGCGTGATATTGCAGATATGATTTGGCACCAAGGGGTTATCCCGGCTCAGTGAGCTGAAATCGTGGCTGCCGAGCAATACCTCACCAAGCCGTTTGAGACCTTCCGGGCTGATTTTGCTGCGCGGCATGAAACCTGTATAAAGCCGATTGAGCGGGGTTTTTTCCCGCGCCAAAAGATAGACGTAATCACGTCCACAGGCTTTGTAACGAGCGTGGAAGTCTTCTGTAACTTCCCAAATGCCAGTCACTTGCAGATCACCTTGAAACTTGGTGTTGAGAGACAAAATCAACTGTTGAGGAGTCATTTTTCCTCGGTAGTCGAAATGGGCAAAATGAGCCAGGGCGTGCACTCCGGCGTCTGTCCTGCCGGCTCCGGTCACATTTGGATGCCTCACACCGAGGCGGCGAAAAGCGGCAATCAAATCACCCTGCACGCTGCGTCCGGCGCATTGCGCCTGCCAACCACGGAAATCCGTGCCGTCAAACATCAATCTCATCAAAAAGCGTGCCATAAACCTAAACCGCGCTGATAAGCACCATCAG
>JAAYKA010000055.1 GCA_012522635.1 Candidatus Cloacimonadota bacterium | reverse complement strand
CGCAGGCTCTCCCAGTTTTTCATCAGGTGAATCAGGATGCAGAAGCGCCAGAAATAGTTGTCGAAGAGCCGCGCGCTGTATGCCGCCAGCGGGTCGTTGGCGTTCATGGCAATTCTTTTCATCAGGGTTTTGTATAATCCATCGCGCAGTTCCTTTGCTTCTTGTGAAGTTTTCAGGCGTTGGCTGTCTGGAATTCTGCGGAAGCTTTCCAGCATCTCGCCATAGGCGTGCAGTTGGGGGTCGACACCCGTGCTGTCCACGCTATCCAGACACAATTCTTCCACATCGATGTTTTGGATCAGGCAGATGATGAAGCGCTGCAAAAATCCGCCGCGCTGGTCTGCAACTTCGCTCATTTCCTGAAAAAACCATTCCTCGGTGGTGGCGCCCACGATGGAAAAGGCGGGCTTGGAGATGTGCTCGTCAATTTCCATTTTGGCGATGCTGCGGTCCTTGCCGTCGAACATATCCGTGATTTCCTGCTTCATGCCTGCGTTGTAGGATTTCCCCATCTCGCGCAGCCAGGCGGAAATTTCCATCTGCAAAATCAGGCGATTGGGATTGATGGAAAGCAGATTGTAAAGCCTTGCCTGGGTCACTCGCGAAAGCTCGATGTCCATCTCGTTGCGCTCTTTGGCGGGGAGGTTTGTCAGTGAGTCCTTGAAGGTTTTCATCATCTTCATGGCTTGGTTTATCACCGTGGTCTTTCGGCTCACCGTGGAAGGTCCGATGATCGCCGCCCAGATATTGCAATAGTGCTTGGTTCCGGCGTTATACATGTAAACCCGATTGCCGATGTTTGCCGCCACCACGGGCAGCATGGCGGTGAGCTTGGCTCCGTCCTGGGCGTCGGTGATTTGACCCACGAGGTCCAGATATTGGATAAGCTCGTGGGGCAGTTTGCCGCGATCCAGTTCCACGTTTTTGGGTCTGCTAAAAAGATCCAAAAGCTCGGGATAGTCCTCCAGCGTGAGCAAGGGAAGCTCGTCCCCCCAGGCGGGAGGGTTTTCCTCCCGCGCTTCAAAAGGGGCGTATGCGTTTATCCAGCCTTCGTTTTCGGCGATGTAAAACAGCGTTCCAATGTTCACTCCGGGATACCTTTTCAGGCGTTCCCACACCTTTTTCAATTCCGCCGGCGTGTCCTTGTAGTGGGGATTGTCGGCAAATTTCAGCCAGTGTTCCAAGCCGTCTTCACCAAAGTAGTTGAAAAGCGCCAATCCGCAGCGAAACCAGTCCCGGTTGTCAAACTTGATCCGGGAAAGATATTCCACGGCGTCTTGGGCTTTGAGGGCGGTGAGGGCGTCGTCATGGCGCACGATGGGCGCACGCTGCATCTTTGTTTCAGGTTCTTCCTTGTGAACCCCGGCTTCCGCCAAAACATCATCCACGTTCATGGGCTCGGCTTCCACGCTGCCCACAAAGTCGTCGTCCCAGCTCACGAAACAGGGGCGGCCCATGTCCGGGGTGTTGTCTGCCTTGAGCCCGGTTTTAATTTCGATTTCAGCGCGCAGAAAGTGCCATATTTCGCGAAATTCTTCACGATCGACCACTGGCCTGTCGAAAGCCAAAACGAGCTTTAAACCGTCCACAGGGCTGCGGAAAACGGCGTTGAAGCCGCGGGAGTTTTCGCGCAGGATAATCTTGCTTTCGCTGAAGTTTTCAACGTGGTCAAAATCGAAAATGATGCCGTTGGCTTGAATCACGTTGTCTTCGGAGCGTGAGCCTTCGATCACGGCAAAGCAGAAATAGGGAAGCTTCTGTTTCATTTGCTTCTGAATTTGGGGGTCGGTCTCGGCGCGGATGGCTTCGATTTCTTCGCGCCAGTGTCCATTTGAAAGTTTGTCATACAGTTCATCCATGCTCATGGGCTGGATGGCCTTGGTATTCCTGACGGAATCGCCATACGTCACGGTTTTGAGGTTGTTTTGGGAAAATGACATTTTTACTCCTAAATTTTTTTGGGGTGTGCCCCCATAAAATAAAGGGGAAGAAAAACGCGGTTTCGGCGGATTTATTTTTGGGGTTCTCGCGGATTGACGGGGATAAAAACGCGGATTTCGCTGATTTATAATAGATTTGGGATACACAGGATTGAGTCGATAAAAAAGGGATTTTTTAGGTTGTAGCGCCGGAACACCGGATGAATCCGGTGCTCCGCCACGGCCTGGATTCTTCGCTTCGCTCAGAATGACGCATGGGCGCGGGTTTGGGTGGCAGTGGGCGGAGTCTGAGTGGTCGAAAGGACATTGTGCCAGATGAATCTGGCACCAACGACCGGATGAATCCGGTGTTCCAACTCGCTATTCCGCAGTTAGTTAGCAACCTTTATGAACTCTAAAACGTTAAAACGATAAAACGCTACAACGTAAAAAATCCCCTTTTCATCATCCCCATCCTATTCATCCCTAATCTATTAAAAAATCTGCGTAATCTG
>JAAYKA010000054.1 GCA_012522635.1 Candidatus Cloacimonadota bacterium | reverse complement strand
GCGCCAAATCCTGAGGGTCGTTGGTTTTCACTTCAATGATACTTTTGTTGTAAATGGGTTTTGAGGTGGAGCCGATTTCTACCACGTCGATATTTTTATCTTTGATAAATTCTGTGTATTCCGCGGCTAGATTTTCCACGCCACAGCCGTTTTTGACCATTACCTTGAGGGCTGGAAGGCTGCTTTCTTCATCAGGCATGGCTCTGTCAGGAAGTCCAAAATGTTGGATTAAAGCCAGGGCTGTCAAAATGAGTGCCAAAACTCCAATCAGGATCCAAAGGAAGGATTGCTTCATCCTGAACTTTTTGGAGCGGGATTTTTTGGTTTTGCTCACTGAGCAGGCTCCTTCAAGCTGGAAAAAGCTCGGCTGAGGCGCTCAAAACTGACCTCGAAGGCTTCCGGGATGACGCGTTTTCCGCCCACAGCGCTCATGAAATTGCAATCACCGCTCCAGCGTGGCACCAAATGGATGTGAAGATGTTCCGCGATTCCAGCTCCGGCGGCACGTCCCAGATTGATTCCGATATTCATTCCTTCGCAGGCGTAGGCTTGGTTGAGAGCTTTTTCGCAGAGTTGGAGCATCTGTCCCAGTTCTTCCATCGTGGCGGGAGGCAATTCACCCAAACTTTTCACGTGGAGGTAGGGTACAAGCATGATGTGGCCATTATTGTAGGGATATCGGTTCAGCATCACGTAGAAGTTTTCATCGCGGTGTACGATGAGATTTTCCCGATCCCGTCCCGGCTGGCGGAAGCGGCAAAGAACGCAGTCTTCAGGCTTTTCGCTTTGAATATAATCCAAGCGCCAGGGGGAATAGAGAAATTTATCGCTCACTGGTTTTCATCCTCGATAGCTTGAGCAGCGTGCGCCAAAACGCTTCCCTCTTTGAGTGTGGCATTTACCAAAATGTTATGGCCTTTCAAAACACAGTTTTCACCCAGGCGACTGTCTTCAATGATGGAACATGTGCCTATTATCGAACCGGATTTGATGTAGCTTTTACCTTTGATAACACAGTTTTGACAGATTTGGACGTCAGGCTCCAGGATAACATCTTCTCCGATGAAAACGGTTTGAGGATTGTGAATCATCACGCCAAGATTGAGCCAGCGCCGGCGAATGGAATCCACAAACTGGTCTTCCAATTCGGCAAGCTGTTGTTGGGAATTAACACCGGAGGCTTCCACAAGGTTTTCCAAAACCACAGCGCCCACTTTTTTGCTCTGGGAACGAAGGATGGAAAGTACATCCGTGAGGTAATATTCCTGTTGATTATTTGAATTTGAGACCTGTGCCAGGGCTGAAAAAAGGTCTTCGGATTTGAAGCAATAGATTCCCGTATTCCATTCTTTGATGGAGAGTTGCGCGGGTGTGGCGTCCTTGAATTCAACGATGCCACTAATCTGTCCATCCGGTTCCCGCAAGATGCGTCCATATTTTCCGGGGTCGTCCAAAAACGCCGTTAAAACCGTGCAGGAAAAGCCGTTATCAAGGTGTTCGCTATGCATTTTTTGCAGGGTTTCAGGGCTGAGGAGCGGAACGTCGCCACTGAGCACGAGCACGTCCTGATCCGGGTTTTGGAAAAATGCTTGCGCCATCATCACAGCGTGGCCGGTGCCAAGCTGTTGAGCCTGTTCCGCAAAAGAGATTCTGGGGTCGCCTTCCAGGAGGGAAACCACGTTTTCCTTTTGGTGGCCAACCACCACGCAAAGGCTTTGACAGCCTGCTTTGAAGGCACTTTCCACCACGCGCTGAACCATGGCTTTGCCCGCGATGGGAAACAGGACTTTAGCGCGGTTTGAATTCATTCTGGTGCCTTTTCCGGCAGCCAGGATTATGGCTGTGAGATGGTTCATTTGGGTTCCTTTGCAGTTTTCAGTTCATCCAGAAGTTGGGCAACTGTTTGGTTTAAAACAGGATGCCAAAGCTCTGGCTCCACTTCGTTTAGAAGTTCCAACACGAAGCGCCGCCGATGAAAATCTGGGTGCGGAACAGTCAGGCTGGGGCTTTGCAGCTCCAGTGTTCCATAAAGCAGAATGTCGATATCGATGACACGGGGTCCCCAGCGTTCCTCACGGACACGGCCGAGCCTTGTTTCAAGCTTCAACATTCTCTCCAACAGCTCATTGGGGTCATATTCTGTCTCGATTTCCACCATTTGGTTATAAAAATCGGGCTGGTCTTGTTTTCCGTATGCTTTGCTGCGCGTCAGGGAAGAACTCCTCAAAACCTGGATACCGGGATCCATCTCCAAGTGGCGCAAGGCGTTCCGCACTTGGAAACTGGGATCCTGGAGGTTCGAACCCAGGCTGAGCCAGGCTGTCACTCGCGGCTCCTTTGAACTTCAACTTCCACGCTGCGCAAAATACCGCGAATGGGCACGGAAGGTTTTTGGATGCGCAAATTTAGATCTTGGATGAGAGGAAAGTCGTCTAACAGCTTGTCTGCCACAAGGTTGGCGCACACTTCCAAAAGCTGGAACTGGCGGCTTTCCATGATTTCGCGAATATCATCGTAAACCTTGGTGTAATCCACCGTGTCTTCCAGATTGCGGATATCGCGGTCAGAGGCAGGATCGGTTTGCATTTCCAAGCTCACAATAAAGCGCTGGCCAAGTGTTCGCTCCTCATCATGAACACCGTGGTAGCCATAAAAAACCATTTCATTCAGCCGGATAATCATATTTTTCTCCCAATCCGCACCTGCAGGCGGTTGCCAAAACATTTATCTATCAGTTTCATTATCAAAAAACTAAGCGCCGTGGCGGCAAAAGCAATCCCGATGGCGGCGATTTCAATCAGCCAGCGGGAAGCCAAAATGAAGGCCACAAAAAGCGTGAGCATGGGCAAACCGAAAACCAGAAGCGAGGAAAGAACCCGTGTGGAGGGGGAAATCTCAAGCTGTACCTTGTCTCCAACCGCCAATTCCAAATCTGTTTCCAGCTCGAAAACCGCAGGGGTATTTCGTCCGAAACACATCCCGCGCATGGAACAGGATTTACATCCTGCTCCGCGGACGAGTTCCACCCGCACCTGGGAGCCTTCTGCCCAAACCACTGTCCCAACATCTTCTTGAGCAGTTTCCTGGTGTTTTTCTTCGCTCATTTCTTTTCCTTCTCTGCCAAAATTGCGGCACGCTTAATCAAATCGGTGGTGGAAATCCCTTCCCTGAAAGGCAGGCTTTTCACCAGACCGCCTCCAGCCAAAACAAAGTCCGCGCCAACGATTTGGCCTGGTTCCCAATCTCCACCCTTCACCAAAACATCGGGACGAATATGTTCAATCAATTTCAAGGGTGTCTCTTGGTTGAAAACAACAACAATATCAACACTTTGCAGGGCGGCAAGCACCATGGCGCGGTCTTCCTCTTTCACGAGGGGGCGGGTCTTTCCTTTCAGTCCGCGCACGCTGGAATCGCTATTCATGCCCACAATTAATACATCGCCCAAGGCTTTTGCCTGCTCCAAATATTGGACATGACCAGCGTGGATAAGGTCGAAACAGCCATTTGTGAAAACCACTTTGCCACCCTGGGCTTGAAGTTCGGAAGCCAAAAAAGCCGCTTCGTCCCAATTTTTTATCTTATTTTTGATCACGATAGCTTGCCAAAACTTGTTGCGGGGTCACGCTGGCAGTCCCTTTAATTCCACAAACCACTCCAGCGGCGTGATTTGCCAGCTCAGCCGCAAGGTCGATATCCGCGCCGCTGGTCCAAGCCAATGTGAGCGCCGAAATCACAGTGTCACCAGCACCGGAGGGGTCGAAAACCTCCTGGGCGTAGGTTGGAATACGCCGGGGCTCTTTGTCACCGTTAAAAATATACATTCCCAAGCTGCTGCGAGTCACAATCAGGTTTTTAAAATTCAATTCTTTTCGCAGTTCCACGGCGGAACGGAAAAAAGCTTCATCGCTGTCGAAAATCGTTGCCCTAATCGCTTGAAATTCATTGTAGTTGGGCTTAAAAATGTCCACACCCTCATAAGCTTGGAAGTTTTTCAATTTGGGATCCACCGCCACGGGAATATCTTGCTCTTTGGCAGCTTTCAGCACTTCCCGGATCAGCGGTTCAGCAAGCAGGCCTTTTTCATAATCCTGGATGATGAGAGCGTCGCTGTTTTGAAGGCGCTCAAGAGTTTTTTCCAAAACCTTGGCGCGGATGGAACTGCTGAGGTCGTCACGATTTTCATAATCTATCCGCACGATTTGTTGATTGGCAGCGCCAATCCTCTTTTTGCAAGTGGTGCCGCGGCTTGGATCGGGCTGGATGCCGCTGGCGGAAATCCCTTTTTTTTCCAAAAGTTCCATCAGGTCTTCACCAGCTTGGTCAGCTCCGGTGACACCAACTAAAAGCGGTGTTCCGCCCAGAGAGTGGATATTCAGCGCAACGTTCGCCGCGCCGCCCAAACGCAGTTCCTCGCTCTGCGCTTCCAAAACCGGCACCGGGGCTTCGGCGGAAATTCGCTCAACTTTTCCCCAAACATATTGGTCCAGCATCACGTCGCCCAAAACGAGGATTTTTTTCCCTTTGAATTTATCAAGCAGGTTTGCAATCATGTAATCTCCAGAGGATATTCACCGTTAAAGCAAGCATAGCAATACTCTTCGGATTCGCGCAGGCATTTGGCAAGGCTGTTCAAAGAGAGGTGTTTCAGGCTGTCCACTCCGATATTTTTTTGGAATTCATCCAGAGAAAATCGGTTCGCGGCAAGTTTTTCCGGGCTGTGGGTGTCAATCCCGAAATAGCAGGGAAAACGCACTTGAGGCGAGCCCACCCGCAGATGTATCTCTTTGGCACCCGCTGCTTTAACTAATGCCACAATCTTGCCGATGGTGGTCCCACGTACGATGGAGTCATCTATCAAAACCACTTTTTTCCCAGCAAAGAAATTGGGCAGCGGATTGAATTTTTGCAAAACCCCTTCATCCCGAACTGTCTGCTCCGGTTTGATAAAAGTGCGTCCAACATAGTGGTTGCGGATTAAACCAAGCGACAGCGGGATGCCACTGGCTTTGGAATAGCCCACCGCCATGAAGTTTGCGGAGTCGGGCACCGGCACCACGCAATCGGCATCCAAACCTTTATCATCCTCAGCGAGCATGGCGCCAATCTGTTCCCGCACCATGAAAACGTCTTCGCCAAAGTGATAACTGTCCGGTCGGGAAAAGTAGATATGCTCGAAAACGCAGTAGCTGTTATGGTTACACGTCCGATAGTTTTTGGGGTCGTTTTCAATAATTTGGATACCGCTTGAATTTATTCGGATGATGCCAGCGGCGGGAACTTCCTTCCTTTCACCCGCTTGTAAAATATCCAAAACGCAGCTTTCCGAGCCTGCCACAACGGTTCCATCCGTTGTTTTACCCCAAACCATGGGTCGCATGGAAAGCGGATCACGAAAGAGATAGAGCTCTCTTTTGGTGCAAAAAACACAGGAATAAGCGCCCTTCACATCACGCATCAAAGCGCGGATTGCCTGAACTGGATCATCACCCTTCCAAAGACGCCAGGCGATGAATCTCACCAGCAATTCACCATCGTTATCGCTTTTAAAATAAACGTTTTCCGATTCCAGCATGGCGCGCACGGAATCATAATTCACCACGTCGCCATTGCTGGCAAGCGCGTAGGAGGGTCCAAAAAGAGTTTCCACCAAGTGGGGTTGGGAATTGTATTGTGTTGCGGCGCCTTTGGTTGGATAGCGAACGTGTCCGATGGCAATGCTGCCGGGCAGGCTGTCCAAAACCTCGGAATTGAACACCTCTTTCACCAAACCTATCCCCTTGTGCAATTGCAGCACACGACCATTACAGACCGCCATGCCACAACTTTCCTGGCCACGATGCTGCTGGGCAAACATCCCCAAAGCCGCGAGCCTGGCGGCATCAGGGTTTCCAAATATTCCAACAATTCCACACATCAGGTGTTTTCCTTTTTCTTAAAACTGAGACGGTTTTCCCGTCCTTCCAAGAGGCGGAGGATGTTTTGATTATGTTTGTAAATCACCAGCAGCGCCACGATTAGAGTCATCCAGGGAAATTCTGGTTCACGCAGGATGAAGATATTCCATAAAAGTTCAGAAACAAAAAGCATGGCAGCCGCGAAGATCGAACCCAGGGAAACGTAGCGGCTCAGCGCGGTCACAGCCAAAAATATCAACATTGCCACAAGCAGGGGAACCGGTGCCAGAATGATGAAAACCCCCGCCGCGGTGGCAACACCTTTTCCACCCTTGAAGCCCAAAAACACAGGGAACATGTGCCCCAAAATCACCATCAGAGCGGGAAGTTGGAAAACGAAGCGCTCTTGAGGAACACCCTGGCTGATTTTCAAAGCCAGACTGGGTACAACTTTGATCAAAAGCAGAGCCACCGCCAGCCCTTTTAAAATATCCAGAATCAACACCGCCACGCCGGTTTTTGCGCCATATTGCCTGAGCGCGTTTGTGGCACCGATGTTTCCACTGCCGCCGGCGCGGATATCCTTTCGATGGAAGAGTTTACCGGCAAGATAGCCAAAGGGAATGCTGCCAATTAGATATGCCCCCAGGCAGAGCAAAACCCAAAGGATGGCTGTGTTCATTCGATTGGCTCCTCTTCTTTCTTCCCCTTGAAAATCAGTTTTATGCTAACTCCTTCAAAACCAAACATTTCCCGGATACGATTGTGCAGATAACGGCGATAATTTTCGCTCACCAGGGCGGGTTTATTGCAAAAGAAAACAAAGGTTGGAGGCTTGATGGCGGCTTGGGTCACATAATGAATTGTCACGTGGCGTCCGGTGCTGTGTGTGGGCGGACGTCTTTCCACCACGGTTTCCATAAAGCTGTTCAATTCGCTGGTGGATATTCGTTTTTCGCTTTCTTGCTCAATCATCACAATCGTTTCCATAATCCGGTTTATCCGCTGTCCAGTTTTGGCGGAAATAAACTGCACCGGAGCGTATTGCAGGAAAGACATTTTATCGTGCAAGTCCGCGATGAACCTGCCGGTGGTTTTGGTGTCTTTTTCCACCAAATCCCATTTATTGAAAACCACCATTATCTCTTTCATGCGGCGTTTGGCGTAGGACGCGATTTTTTGGTCTTGTTCCGAAATCTCTTCATTCGCCGCCAAAACCAAAACCACCATATCCGAGCGGTCAACCGCCTCAATCGTGCGCATAACGCTATAATATTCAACGCCATAGGCCACCTTGGCTTTGCGGCGCAAACCGGCTGTATCCACCAAAATGTAATCCTGACCATGATAGCGAAATTTGCTGTCCACCGCGTCACGCGTGGTTCCAGGAATATCGGTCACGATTTGTTTTTCACTGCCCAACATCAGGTTCACGATTGAGGATTTTCCCACATTTGGCTTGCCTACCACCGCGATGCGAGTGAGTTCGGATTCCTCTTTTTCATAGGCGGACTGGGTTTCAGGGATTAAAGAAAGCAATTCATCCAAAAAATTGCCCGTGTTTCGGCCCTGCTGGGCTGAAATGGGGAACGGATCGCCCAAACCGAGCTGGAGGAAGTCGTATAGCTCCCATTCAAATTTTTCATTGTCGGCCTTGTTTGCCACCAGCATCACCTTGTCCCTGTGAGGATAAAGGATTTTGGCGATTTCCTTGTCCACATCGGTGGTGCCTGTGTGGGCGTCCACCATAAACAGGATTAAATCCGATTCATCGATCGCCAAAAGAGCCTGATGGCGTATCATTTTGTTCAGTGTTTCACCACTGTCAAAAACAATGCCACCGGTATCAACCAGCTTGAAAACCTTTCCGCCCCATTCCACATCTTCATATTTGCGGTCGCGCGTGATGCCTTCAACAGCATCAACAATGGCAGAACGCTTTCTGCAAAGTCGGTTGAACAGCGTGGATTTTCCCACGTTTGGACGTCCCACAATGGAGACTATGTGCTTCCTCATTAAACGATTAAACTTCCCTGATGGTTTTTGGGACAGTCTTTTGAAAGAGGGTATTTTGTCAATCCTATAATGCCATGAAGCCTTGGGGGAAAACAAGGCTGGCATCCGCAGTTTTGAGCCCATCAAAAATGGGGATAAACCCAAATATCTCAACAGGATTCCCTCTTTTCAACCTAATTTACTGTTTTAGTAATTTTTCCGGCACTTTGGGGAGCGATTCTAAATCAATTTTGAAGGAACTTGAAAGTCCTCGTGTTAATCAAGGTTTTAAGCCTTGTTCTTAATAGCCGCCTTATGTCTCCCTTATGTTTAATAAGCCAACCATAAGCGAGACAAGGGTTTAGGGGTATATATGTGTTTTTTCATCAGGCTCGCTCATATATGTCGGAGGCTTGATAATTTCGTTCCCAGATTTGGAAAAAATGGACTTACCGGATGCCAGGAAAAGGAAAACTTGACGAAACTACAACACATCATTTTAGGTGCATCCATGAAAACAAAAATCTGTGTCGCGCTCATAACGCTCATTTTGGGATTGAACACCCTGTTTGCCACAGACGGGGAAAGCTTTCTGGGCGCCTATTTGCTTTCTTATCCCCAGAGCGTGGGTGAGGCTTTTCTGGCTCCAAAAGATTGGCACACAGAGGATTGGCTTGCTGCCGGAGGAGCTGTAATCGCTGTGGGAAGCCTTTATTTTGCCGATACTGCCATCAAAAACAAAATCCAAAACCACAGAAAAGATTGGCTTGAACTGCCCATGGAAGTGGGTTCAGAAATCTCGGAATTCAAGTATCTCTATCCTGCTGTGGCACTGACAATTGGGGCTGGTTACTTGGCAGGTTCGGATAAAACCATGGATACGGGACTGCTTTGCCTGAAAAGCATGATTTTAAGCTCAGTTTCCACCCAAGCTTTGAAAATCGCGACCCAAAGACCGCAACCGGGGATGGAAATTGGAGCAGGATTTTGGACAGCACCGTCCTTTTCGCTCTCAAACGATTCTTTTCCATCAGGCCACAGCGCCATCATTTGGAGCGTTGTTCCGGTTTTGGCAGCTCAATATCCAGACCAAAAATGGGTGGCGCCGACGGTTTATGGCTTGGCTTCGCTCAGCTCTGTTTCAAGGCTTTATCTGGATGAACACTGGGCTGCGGATGTGGCCGCGGGGGCTTTAATCGGATACCTGTGTGGGAAATTGACTCTAAAAAATACGCCGAGGCTTCATCTGACCCCGGCGCAAAATATGAACGGTTTAACCCTGAGCGTTGATTTTTAACGCTTTATGGGCAATATGGTTAAAGAAACTTACTTACTATTTCTTGGGTGTTTCCTTTAAAGCCGGTTCCTTCTCAATCTTTACCGGCGGTTTGACATCAGATTCGAGCTTTTGAACCGGCACCCAAATCTCGATGACGGAATTGGCGGAACTTTCTTTGAAACGTTCGTCGTAGCGCTCATACATCTCGGCACCGACAGGTATGTAGCCTGATGTGGCGAGCCAGGGTCCAAAGATATATTCATAGGTTTCACCGATATCTTTGACACTGCCAACATGATCGAATACTGCGAAATATCCACCTGGAGCCTTGATAAGTTTTAGCTCTTTGGGCAGTTCCACGGATTCCTTCACTTCCATTCCAACCAGATAGTTGTTGCCTTTCATGGTTTTGGGATCGAATTTCTCGCCGGGATAATAGATGCCATAAATGCAATTATCCACGGTTTCCGGGAGTTTTTCACGCAGGGAGAAAAACTTTGTCCAGGCTTCCATATAGTCATCAGATTCCATGGTGCCCATGGTTTCCAGACCCATCACGAGAAAAGGTTCGCGTTCCTCAAATCTCATTTTGACTTGCGTCGGGGCCGGAGAGATGATGGAAGACTCTTGTGCCACAAGGGATACCGCGACAATGGCAAAAGCCATCAGCAGAAAAATCACCTTTTTCATGTTCACTCCTTTATGTTTCAAAAATGATGAATACCAATATATGGATGCGGCGCTTTGACGTCAAGGATTATTTTTTGGGCAAGAGTTTTTCAACAATGTTTTTTCTTTTAAAACCCTCAAATCCTCCTTGCTTCCTGCTTTTTTCCAGCTCAAATCCCTCTTGAATGTCACTCGTGAGTATCCCGTCAAAGAATCGGGATGCTGGAGAGGCATGTAGAAATGACGTTCGAGCCAGAAGCAAGAGCGAATAAAGCATAAAAAAAAGAGGCTTCCAAGCGGAAGCCTCAAATAATCTTGTGGATTTTGTTTTATTTGACGATAACAAAATCGATGCGGCGGTTCAGCGCGCGACCTTCAGCGGTGTCGTTGCTGGCAACAGGCCTTCTGTCGCCAAAACCTTTGGTTTCGATGCGGCTGGCTGTGATGCCTTTGGAAACCATATAATCCTTAACGGCGATGGCGCGTTCCTGGGAAAGGGTGATATTGTAGTCCGCTTTGCCAACGTTGTCGGTGTGGCCGTGGACTTCAATTTTCACGCTGGGGCTTTTTTTCAGTTCGACGATAACTTCGTCCAAGATTTCCTGGGCGCCGACGGTCAGCTTGTTGCTGCCAAATTCGAACTGCACGCCATCCAGGGTGAAGTCTTCATCCATGCTGATAATGTTGCGGCGGGGTCCGCGATAGGCGGGCGCCACGGCTGCTTTTTTGCCGCCAAAAGTGTAGCTGAGACCGATATAGGGCATCAGGTGGGAATCCATGAGTTTTCCACCGCCTTCCAGGTTGTCCACTTTATCGCTGAGCACATGGTCAAGCTGAACGCCCAGATCCAGATCCACATTCCATTTGCTCATGAGGGAAACACCGAGCCCGGCGGTGGGCGCCATGAAAGCAAATTCGCCATCCATAAGCTTATCGTTATCGATATGGGCAGCGCCCAAGCCGATTTGCGCAAAAGGAGCGATACGCTGCAGGGGGCCTTCCTTAAAATTGAGGACGGCAACCTTTGTGGGGCGGAAACGAGCTTGCAGTTCTGCACCGATGATGGTGGCATCATAACCTGATTTTATGACACCTTCGACTTCGCCGTCAAGTTTGGTGTAATAGGGGAAAGCGCCAACGCTAACCCAGTCTTTCAACCAAGCTTCGTAGCCAAGCCCGCCCATCAAGTTGATGTTGTTTTTATAGCCATCAGTGTTGTAATCGTTCAAAGGATAGCTGCCGCCAACGCGCAGTCCAACGCTGTGTTCGATGGCAAACGCGGCCTGCGCGAAAGCCATGATTAGAAGAGCAATGATGAATATCTTGCTGATGTTTTTCATTTTTTTAACCTCAGTTTTGTAGTTTATAAACATAATAATCCTAAAGCTACTATCTGTCAATCAAATTTTTGCGCCGGGAACAGGATATACATAAAAGATTGCGGGGTTTTGATTTAACTGAGTGTCATTGGCGCAAAGTGTTGGCAGCAACATCAGGGACATAAAAAACCATTTTTTGCGGTTTTGGGCATAAATATGGGTCCAGTTTGCCTGTTTGGCGTCTTTTCAATTGACAAGAAATCGGCACTTGGTTTTTCTTGTTTTAAATTCAAAATAGGGATAACGTGCCATAAATGAAACTGTTTGAAACGCATGCTCATCTCGATCTGCCAGAGTTTGACGCAGACCGGGAAAGGTTGATTGCCAAATGCTTTGACAGCGGGATTGAGTATATCATCAACATTGGTTTCAACAAAGAAACCTCGTTAAATTCGTTGGAACTGGCCAAAAAACATCTGCATATTTTTGCCACCGCCGGATTCCATCCTCACGACGCTGTGGATTTTGATGCCGAGCTGATTAAGCGTTTGGCCCGGGAAAAAGAAGTTTTGGCCATCGGTGAGATTGGCTTGGATTATTTCAGGAACCTTTCCCCATACAGCGTTCAGCGTGAAGTGTTCCGAAACCAGGCATTGCTTGCTGTGGATTATGACAAACCAATTGTGGTTCACAACCGCGACGCTCATCAGGAATGTTATAAAATCCTGAAGGAAGCTCAGGCAAAGGACGTGGTTTTTCACTGTTTTTCCGGGGATATCATATTTGCCCAGCAGGTTTTGGATGAAGGTTGGATGATTTCCTTCACTGGAAACATCACCTATCCAAACGCGAATTTGGATGATGTGATTCGCATGATGCCGCCGGAGCAATTCATGATTGAGACAGATTGTCCCTACCTGACACCTCATCCCCATCGTGGAAAACGCAACAGCCCTCTTTTCCTGCACTTGGTGGCAGAAAAGATTGCGGAGATCAGGGGTATCACACCTTTGGAAGTGGCGGAAACCGCTTTCAATAATGCCCATCGCTTTTTCCGAATTCCACCCGACCCGGTGAAACCTGTATCCAAAAAAGGCGGAAAGTCTTCCAAGGGGAAGAAATCCAAAAAATCCACCGCCAAGGACAAAAAAAAGGATAAGAAATAAATTGAAAACAAAATTGACTCTATTTTGGCTGCTACTGGCCTGCCTTCCTCTTTTTGCAGGAAATTCGGTCTTTTCTTTCGACGGAAATCCCATCCGCTATTATGGCAAAGATATCTATAGCCTGGGGATGGGAGACACCGGCTCCAGCGACGTTTTCAGGGTGAATTCCGGCTATGCGAACCCGGCTTTGCACAACCTGAACAACAGCAGTCTTTTTTCCACCGGGCTGATTCCAGGATACAACTATTACAGTTCGAAGGATGAGGCTGGCAACAAGTATAATTATATTGACAATTCGCTGGATTTTCCATATTTCAGCCTGAGCATTCCGATGAAGCAACATCGCTTTGGATTCCAGTTCAGTTCACATTCTTCGGGAATGGTGAACAACCAGCGCGAGTTTCAAACCACGCACATGGGCGACACGCTGAACATCACAGAAAAGCATGCGATGGACCGCTATATCTATCGCGCGGATCTGATTTACAGCCTGGCTTTGGGACGCAACAGCTTTGGCGTCAGCGGCAATTTCTATTTTGGCCACGAAATCCACAACTTCAAGCAGGATGCTGGGTTTCAGGCGTTCAACACCGAGGAGGAAATGGTTCGGGACTACAAAAATCCTGGATTCACCCTGGGTTACATTCGTCGTCAGGAAAAACTGGCCATCGGAGCTTATTGGAGTCTGGGAGCAAATCTGAAAGGCGAGGAACAGCGTTCCAGCATCCACGAAACCGAAGAGCCACTGCCATATACGCACAAAATTCCGGCAGTGTATTCCTTGGGGATTACCGCCTTGCCGCTCCAGGAATTCAAGCTGGCGGCAGATTTTCACTATGAGCCTTGGAAAGCCTTGAATCCGATTGATGATGATGAAAAATATACAGATAGCTGGAAAGCCGCTTTGGGGCTGGCTTACGAGCCTCTCAGCAGCGAAGACCGCAAGGGGATTTTGAGCCTGCCCATGCGTAGTGGAGTTTCCTGGCGCCATCTACCTTTCAAGGCTGACGACGCTGAAATCAACGAACTTTCCCTCAGTTTGGGGCTGAGTTTGCCCTTGCTGAGCGACGTGAACCGAATCGACTTGGGCTTTCAATATAGCCGGCGTGGAAAGCTTGATGACAACGGGCTTTTGGATAATACCTACCTTCTAATGTTTGGTTTTACGGGATTCGATATCATCACAAAAGCGGCGGATCGTACCGCGCCACGTGAAATTCCCGAAAAAGAAGAGCTCGGAATATGGTAGAAGATCAGTACGACATAGATCCCAAGAGCCTTCTGGGCCAGATTTGCGCCAAAAGAAAAATCGACCCTGGCAGTCTCTGGGATACGCTGGAGGTTATGCCAGATGAAGCTCTTTTGGCAAACATCGAAAACGCCGCGGACAGGATCAGCCGGGCAATGCGGGAAAATGAATCCAGCGTGATTTTTGGTCATGATGATCCCGATGGCATCACCAGCACCTATATCCTCTATCAATTTTTCAATTCCTGCGGATATCAAAAACACAATTATTACATACCAAACCGCAACTTGGAGCCTCACGGTATCCAGGACGGCTTCATAAATTACGTCAAAGAAGGCGGGCACAGCCTTGCGATCACAGTTGATAACGGCATCACCAGCCCAGAAGGAATACAAAAACTGAGCGAATTGGGGTGTGATACTGTGATTACAGACCATCACCTCATTCGTCCGGAAGTGCTGCCCAAAGCCTATGCAATCGTGAACCCGCAGCTTCCGCAGTGTGAATATCCCTATAAATCTTTGGCTGGGGTGGGTGTCACTTTGCTGTTAATCCGTTATCTGGCAAGGATATTGGATCACTCGGTGCCACTTTCCTCATACTTTTGGACCGCGGTTGGCTCCATTGCGGACAAGGTTCCAATGACAGGTTTGAACCGGGTTTTAGTTCGTCATGTGATCTCAAATTGGGATGAACTTGAGGATCCCAGCGTTGAGTTTTTGCTGCGAAACCATCCTCGCGTGGAAACCGATACCGAAATTTTCAATTTTATTCAATATACAGCGCGCTTGATTGCGAATGGGCGTGAAGCTGGTGGCCAACATACCGCGATGCGGTTTTTGCTGCAGATGGGAGACGCCAAAGCCGAGCTCTTCCAATCCATGGAAAGCCAACAAAAAAAATGGGAAAGCGAGCTTGGACGCATTTTTAACCATCTGGACAGCATTGCCAGCGGCTTCAACAGCCAGGCATTCATCTATTTCGACGATGAGGAATTTATACCCTACCACCTCCTGGGCACAGGAGCAACCTACATTTTGGGGAAGCTGGGGGTTCCTACAATCCTGCTTCGTCACCATAATGGTATGATTGTTTGCGAAGGCCGCTGTGGCGATGGTTTCAACATGGTGGAGGCTTTTGGGGCCTGCAAAGAGTACCTGAAACAGTTCGGTGGCCACGTGAAAGCGGCTGGATTCATCATGGAACCGGAAAATTACGACGCCTTCCTGGAATGTTACAACGCTTGGCTGTCCGAAAATTTGAAGCCAGTGGAAACCCATGAAGACGAACCCGATGTCTGCCTGCCCTTGGAACGTTTTAATGCTGTGAACTGGAGTGGGTTGGAACTGTTGCTACCATTTGGACAACAGCATCCTGAGCCGCGCATTTTGGTTAAAAATGTCCGTTTGGCAGAGATTCAGAAGCTTTTCACATTCGATCACGGTAGCCGTGGCCTGCCTCCGGATAAAACTGTGGACATCCAACTTTACTGGAAGGCTCCGCGTTTGGTGAAAATTCTATCCGTATTTCCAAGTGAAAACAAAAGCTAAGATTCTCCAAGGCAAAAGGTTGGCACGCTTCAAAGAAAGCCTGCGCAAAAGCATCCACTTGGGCTCGCTGGTGATTCCTTTTGGCTATCGCTATGTGTTGAATTACAACCGCAAACAGATGTTTTACATACTTTTAGTTCTGTTTATCGCCATGTTGGTGGTCGAGTTTTACCGCTTCTGGCAAAAAAACTTTAAGAAAACCTTTTGGTGGATATTTGGCTTGGTGTTGCGCCGACACGAATTACGGGATTTTACTGGAGCAACCTACCTTCTTTTTGCCTCTGTGCTTTGCGTGGCCTTTTTTCCACCTCAATTGGTTTTTTTTGCGCTCTCATTTTTGGCTATCGGGGACACTTTTGCCGCGATGGTGGGAATGAATTTTGGCCAGCGGCCTCTTTCTGGGGGTCGCAAATCCCTGGAAGGAAGTCTCGCCTGTTTTGTATCCTGTTTCATCTTTGCCCTGGCTTTTGGGCTGCATCCACTTGTGTCCTTTGTGGGCGCGTTGGTCGCGACTTTGGCAGAATTGAGTTGTGTGCCTCTGGATGACAACATCAAAATACCCTTGTCGTCCGCGCTGGCCATGGCACTTTTTCAGATTTTTGTTTAAATTGGAGCTAATGTGTTGTTGTCTTTTGTGATCCCCGTGCTAAATGAAGTTGATTCAATACGTCTTTTGACCGCCCAGATTCAAAAAAACTGCGGTTCCCACGATTATGAGATAATTTTCATCGATGACGGCAGTCGGGACGGTAGTTTCGAGGTTATGGAAGAATTGGCTCACCATAATTCCAAGATTAAAATCATCAAGTTCCGTCGAAATTTTGGCAAAGCCGCTGCCCTGCAGCATGGTTTCAAGCTCGCCAGCGGGGATGTGGTTTTCACTCTCGATGCGGACTTGCAAGACAATC
>JAAYKA010000053.1 GCA_012522635.1 Candidatus Cloacimonadota bacterium | reverse complement strand
TGATGGTCGTGTTCATGACCTTCGCAATCGCAATCCTTACCGCAGTGGCAATCATTCTTTTCGAGATCTTTCATGAGAAACTCCTTGTTTTTTGGCAAGTTTAACTTCCTCAGTTTTTTGGCAAGTAAAAAGTTTTGGGTGCGGCTCACATCAGGTTTAAGGGGTCGATATCCATGTAAGCCCTCAAGGAACGGGAAGGCGTGTAAATCTCGAAAACCTTTGTCAGAGCTTGCTTTAAGATGGACGGGCTTCGAGCTTTAAAGATTAGGTGCCAACGATGCAATTTATTGATTTTTGACATCGGCGCGGGCGCGGGACCCAGGATAAACAGCTCGTCTGAACCGAATGGAAAGCTGATATTCTGTATTTTATCGCCCAGAATCTCCATTTCCTGTTCAAGCTGGGCGCAGTCCGTGCTTTGGAACAAAATTCTGCCCAAACGGTAAAAGGGCGGATAATTCAATTGCCGACGGTGAGAAAGCTCTTCACGGGCAAAAGCACGGTAGTCCTGCGCAGCGGCATGAACGATGGCATAATGCTCTGGGTTATGGGTTTGAATGATGACTTCACCGCGTTTGTCGGCTCGTCCAGCCCTTCCAGCCACTTGAGTGCAAAGCTGGAAAGTGCGTTCCGCAGAGCGGAAATCCGGAACATTCAGGCTGATATCCGCGTTGATGATGCCCACCAGGGTCACATTGGGAAAATCCAGTCCTTTGGAAATCATCTGAGTGCCCAGCAAGATATCCACTTCACGGTCTTTCATCCTGCGATACATGGACTTATGGCTTTCCTGGCGGCGGGCGGAATCTGAATCCAGACGCAGAATCCGCGCTTGAGGGAAAAGAATACGCAGAATCTGCTCCACTTTTTGGGTTCCGGGTGAACCATAAGAAAAGCTAAAAGCGCCGCATTTAGGACATTTGCGCGGGCTGGGATAGTAGTTTCCGCAATAGTGACATTGCATTTCCTCGCGGTCGCGATGATAATACATGCTAATCTCGCAATTCGTGCATTTGATAAGTTCACCACATTTCAGGCATTGCATAAATGAGGAAAAGCCACGCCGATTTTGAAAGAGGATTACCTGTTCTTTCTTTTCCAGGCGTGTGGCAATGGCAGCGATAAGTTCATCTGACAGAAGCTGTTGGGCATAATCTTCCCGCAGGGAAATCACTTCCACTTCGGGCAATTTCACGTCCAGAGGTCTGCTCTCAAGAACGTGCAATCTATATTTTCCGATTGTCTGGTTGTGCCAGGATTCCAAGGAAGGAGTGGCGCTTCCCAAAACAATACGGGCGTTCTCAATCTTTGCCCGCATCACAGCCAGGTCACGTCCGTTGTAGCGCGGATTGGAATCCTGTTTGTAGGATTGCTCGTGCTCTTCATCCACAATTATGAGCCCCAAATCCGGCAGAGGTGCAAAAACGGCGCTGCGGGCTCCAATCACGAGCCGGCACTGTCCGGATGCAATTCTGCGCCATTGATCCAGCCGCTGTCGATTGCTTAATTGGCTGTGGCTGATGGCCAAAATGGAGCCGAATTCCCCCTGAAACCGCTCCACCATTTGCGGCGTTAAAGCAATTTCGGGAATCAGGAAAATGACGCCTTTTCCAGCTTTGAGGCAATCCCGGATGAGGGGAATATAAACCTCGGTTTTCCCGCTTCCCGTGATGCCAAAAAGCAGGTCTGCACTGCCAGAACCATCTCCCTGGGAAATATCTTTCACGGCTTGGAGCTGTTCTTCATTCAAAATCACGGTTTTGGGAACTTGACCACCTTCATAGCTGAAAAACTCCCTTTCCACCTGCTTCGGTGCGATGGAAAGCATTCCTTTTTTTTGCAGGGCTTTGATTACGGAATAGGAAACTGTATCCGCGATGCGGGCAAGGGGAAATTCCTCATCCGGAAGGTTCAAAAGCATTTGCAACACTTCACGTTGCCGCACGGGAAAAGCGTCCAAATCCGGTTCACGTTCCAAAAGGCGGACATAATTCAGGGTTTTGGGTTTATCCTTGGGGCTGAGTTTGCGTTTCAGCTCCAAAAGTCCGGCTTCGGCTCCGCTTTCCACCAAGCTGAGAACCGGCTTGCCCCGGATTTGTTTGCGGAGCTCGGAAAGCTGTTTGGGAAAGCCATCCGCCAAAGAAGCTGCCAGCTCTTCATAGCCGGCTGGAACCTCCGCGGACAGCCATCTGACCTCAGCATCCACATCTGGAATCAACCAGGCAGGCAGCATGGCAAAGCAGGCGCTGCCCATTGAACAGCGGTAATAATCTGCCATAAAGCGGGCAAGTTCCATCAGTTTTGGTCCCAAAACAGGCTTTTCATCCAAAACCTCAAGAATGGGTCTGTAGCTGATGTTGCTGGAAGGTGCTTCGCGCAGTGCTTCACCGCAGATGCCGATTATGTCCCTGCCTTTAAAAGACACCAAAACACGAACTCCCGGAAGCAGACGTTCCGAAGAGCTATAGTGAAAATCACGGTTTAAGGATAAAGGCAGATGAACAACATGGTAATACATGGTGAAAGCTTGAAGGAAGTCCCTTTTGTGTCAATCAAAATCTGTCGAACCCTGTGAAATCACCCGCTTTTTTCCTGCTTGAGCCGCACTTTATTCCAGCCCAAAATCTCCATTTATCCCCCTCGTGGGCAACCCGATTCTTTGACGCGAGGCTCACGCAGGAGAGTGCAAAGGATGTGGAGTTGGAAAAAAGAGCGAAGCAGGTGCCCCCATTTTTCACCTTAAAAAACAAGGGCCCCATGGAGTTGTGGGGCCCAAGCTTCTCGTGATTCGTATTAGGCTGTCAGAGTAACTCTAAACTGATATTTGGTTGCTTGAGAAACGTTGAAGCGCCAGGATTCCACAATGCTTTTCACTTCACTGAGAAAAGCCTGAGTGAAGGTGGCGCTGCTTGTACTCACTTGGGCAGACACGGCGCCATCGGCACCGATGTTCATGACCACATTGATGGATCCGGTCTGTCTCTTGATTGCCGCATTGCGGCGGTATGCCTGTTCGATCTGGCCTTTTCTGGCTGAGATCTGGCTGTAGATGACATTGGCATCAGAGCCGGTGTAGGCAGGCTTTGGAATCTTAACTTCGGGTTCAGGTATTTTGCTGACATCTTTGGGTTGGGTGACAGTTTGCGTCACTTTTTTAGCTTGTTCCTGAGCCGAAGGGATGGACTGAGTGGGACTGGATGCGGAAGGTTTCAGCTTGGAAGCATCTCCGGTGAATGTTTGGGTGGGAACTCCAGGCGGCAAAAGTGAGCCAGCCTGCTGAGGAAGCTTATCCGCAACCCTGCTGATGCCGGAGCCGGAGGGATCATAACCTTGGATGTTACCCGGATCATAGGTTCCAGAAAATCCTGAGGAGGCTTTGGAATCGAAGCTGGGAGCACCGGATGTTCCACCAATGCCTTCGCCTGAGCGCACTCCAGGAGACGCTGTCACAAAGGATTGCAGTCCTGTCACGGCATAATGTGGCCTTGAGGCACCTGATGAGGCTCCCGGAGGACCAGACTGTCCAAAAACTTTTCCAACGTCTGTGGTTCCGGAACCTCTGCCGCCGCCGGATGTAGTGCCTTTGGACACTGTCTTTTTCCTGTCTGGCGAAGCTTTGCCAGCTTCCTCTGAGCTTCTGTCTGCGGGCTGATCCAGCTCTTGGCGATCGGCAAAATCCATTCTGGAAGGATCGGCAAGGCTTCGGTCTGCCTCAATGCGGCGGGCCTTTTCAAGCCCAGATAGTTCCACAACAGCTTTGGCTCGGTCCAGCCTGGGCTTCACCACTTGGTCGTAAATGAGCACAAATGCTATACCCAGAATGAGGAAAAGCAGAATAAAACCAGTTTGGCTGCGCTCTTCGGAAGTCAGATGCCGCGGTTGCATGCTGCTGTTTACAACAGCCTGTTCCTGAGGCTTCAAAACGACTATGCGCGGTTCCGTATAATCAAAACGAACCTCGTAATCCGGATTGAGCTGCACCGTTCCAGAGAGACCTGGGCCAAGCTTCAGCAGAGAACCCGCGAGGATACCGCCGCTTTGCAAGTCGTTGGCATCCAGGGGTTTACTGTCTTTGCTGCAGCTTAGGCTGGAGCCAGCAGGCAAGTGAAGATAATAGTCATTTCCTCGCCTATCCAGGAATTTGTGTTTGCGGGGCATGCTTTTGGAGTCGTCCAGGATTTGCCAGAACAGGTGTTTGTCCGTTCCAATCATCCAACTTTTGGTGAAGTCGGTTTTGTCCCGGATCGTATCCAAATGCTTGCCGCGATAGAACAATTGCAGGTTTAATATTGTCTTTGCCATCATACCTCCTTACCCACTGGTGATCGATTTACTTTTTTCAAGCCAATCAGTTTCCAGGAGGGTGGCAAAATAGATGTAATCGTGAAAGGAGCTGGTTCCCAAGCTTACAAATTCGGTGATATACCAGCAAGGTATGCTTTTATCCGCTTGAATCAGCAGGGCTGTGGGAGTTTTGGGATTGCCGTCGTCATCTTTGTCTGCCAAAATCTCCAAAGCTGTGTTTTGCAGATAGTTGAAGATTGCTTCGCGTTTATTTTGGTCGCTGGCAAACTCTTGCAAGGTTCCAAAATAGATGCCTTGCTCTCCCAACAGGATGCGGTCTGGATAAATCTGAACCAGAGTGGTTCCCTTGTTTTCCAGCAGGTCGCGTTTTTCCATGGTGACCGGAAAGGTCATGTTGTTTGGCATGGTGTGTTTCTGCACTTCCATGGACACGTTTTTCATGAGGAAAACCAGCAGAATGGTGAGGATATCCACCAGCGAAATGATGGAAAGACCACTGCTTTCGGGGAATTTTCTGCGCACCTTGCGGTTTAGGGTTTTGGATTTCATCAGATGACTCATGAACTTCCTCCCACATAGTATCGAACTTGAGGAGCCTTGTAATGAACCCCGCTAAAATTGTTGTTACGGCAGATATCGATGGTTTTGATCAAATCGTTATATTCCACGTCGTCGTAGGGCGCCACACTGATATCTTTAAGATCCGGATAGTTTTCTCTAATCCGTTTCAGGTTGGCGTTCAGCGAGACATAATCAAACCGTCCAGCGACCATATCCACCTTGGAAGTTTGGCTGGGTTCCCTAATCTCAAAACCGGGACTGATGGTGTTTTGGGGATCCGTGGAAGCCATGATAATCACCGTGATGTCCGGTATATCCTTTTGGGAACCTCCAGTGCCATCAAGAGAGGCTGACGCACCCGGGGGAGCGGCGGAAAAATTGAAGGCCACCAGCGCCACCTGGGTTATCACCAACATCAGAAGCAGAAAAGGAATGATGGTGAGAAAAAGATTCATAATCGGAGTGATGTCCGGAATCTTCGGCTCGCTAACTGGGCGTTGGTTCCTTCCTGCTGAAGGACGGTATGCCATTTTCTTATCCTTTTGCTGAGATATTGATAAAGTTAATCAGTTTTACGCTATATTCGTCGATTTCGTTGATCAGCTTTTGAGCCCTGCCCATCAGCCATCCTTTTATGAATGTGAGCGGGATGGCAGCCAAGAGCCCCAGCGCTGTGGTGCCAATGGCGGTTTTTATCCCGGCTGAAAGCAAGAGGTTCTTTTGGGAGTCAGCAATTTCGGGATTGCTGAGAGCGGCAAAGGCCAACAGAAGACCCCAAATCGTTCCCAGAAGCCCCAAATAGGTGCAAACCTGAGCCAGGGTGTCAAACCAAAAGAGACCGGCATCCAGCTTGTAAACCTTTTGCAGAACCGCTTCGTCGAAGGCGTTCTGGACCTGGTCGCTGATATCTTCATGAGATTTCGCGCTCTGGCGCACATCTTTATAAACGGAAAGTCCGCTGAAGAATATGAAACCGAGTGTGGTGCTTTTCAGCTTGTCCGTAATCTTGATGGCTTCATCAATCTGGTTGTTTTTGATGTAGCCTTTGAGGCTTTTGTAAAGGTTTTGGGCGTTGATTTTTTCCCGGTGGTAAAGCTGGACATAACGTACGATAGCGTAAACGATACCGATGAGGAAGACCAGCACAATTAAATAGCCAAAGATCCCACTATCATTGAAGATGGTGGCAAGATTCACGGTTTCTGTTTGGGCCGTGGTTGCTGTTTGAGCTGAAAGGGCTCCAACCGCAACGAATAATGTTAGGATCACGAGAACGATATGTTTAGCTTTCATTTTGACTCCTCTAGCCAATTCTTTATTTTTTGGTTCCAATTTTCAAGTTGTTGTTTGCTGGCTTGCCTGATTACATCCATGTTTATGGTGAAATCATACTTGGCAGCCGGCGCGTAGGTGTCGGATTTAATCTGGACCACGCTGATATCGGGCATCATGGTCTTGATCTGGATCTGAAGCTCCGGGATCTCATCTTGCTGGGGAGCAGGGCTAATGTTGACCTGCGCCAGACAAAACGTGATGCCAAACAGAAGCAGGGTGCTGACAATCAAAAGTTTCTTCATCTATGTTACTCCTTGGAGAACTGTATCAAACTAAGCTGGGCCATCATTCCCCGGTTCAGGGAAGAGTTGTTATGAACCTCAATCCTGAGGGTGTTGAGCCCCGTGCGAAGGTTCGTCACAGGGAGTTCCACCCGGATGGGTTTGGCTTTGAAAGGTTCGGTGTTATACTCCATCTGATATGCTTGTCCCAACCGCCTGCCATTCAGCAGAATCACGGCACTGTTTGGCGCCACAAAATCCAGATGGGCTTCCAGCAATTCCACTTCCAGCTCAAACTGTTTTTCAAATATTACCGTCTCATAGAGGAAATCCTGCGTTTCTTGAGCCCAAATGGGCAGGGCGGATTCATCTGTGAGGAAGATGGATTTATCCACGGGCAGGTTAAAATATTCAGCGACAACGGCGTAGGACCTCGTGTCTTCCCCAGTTTCAGGGTCTTTCACAATCACAATCCAATCCGAGTCCGAAACGATATTCTGTGAATCCAAGAATAAATCATAGGATTCATCGTCCGCTTCAAAGAAGAAGCTGGCTCCAAAACGGATGGGCGCGCCTATCGCAGTGGAATTTGGAAAACTTCCCTGGAAGCTGTTTTTGCCTTCTCTGAAGACATCCCCAGGTATGCGCAGCGCGTAAACTTTGCCCGTGGTAAGTTCATCCACAGGGATGTAAACTGGATCCAGTTTTTTTGAGTTCAGCGTTAGCTGGGGTTGTTGGTCGTAAACCAGATAGAGATAGGCAAATTCGGGTTTTGTGGGGAAGTTGAATTCCCGCTCCAGTGACAGATTGTGACCGGCTGGAATCTCGTAGGCAGCCAAATCTCGTCCGTTGGTCATTGTTTCCAAACCAAAGCTGGAGATATTGAGTTTTTGGCTGCTGCCGTTGGGTTTAACCAAAGTGATTTTCCAATCCGCATTCAGGGGATGGGGTTCCTCGGCATAATCCGGTAACAAATTGCGCTCCAAGAGCTTGTCGTTGGCGGTGTTTGCGTATATATCGTAGTAGCCAGCGGTGAAATTGTTGTTGTCGATATCCAAAGAGATTGCACTGGAGCTGGCCAGGAACATATCCACGTAAGGCTGTGAGTAGGGCAGAATCTGGTCATTAATCAGTCTGTCAAATTGTGCCTGACTGTATTGCCTGCGGTCTCTGAAGCCCGCCATTTCATTTGTTGTCTGGATGTATTTGTTTATCTGGGTTTCCACCACGTTGGCGGCATGGTCGTTAATTTTGGCAATGAGGCTGAGAGCGCGGAGACGGCGTTGGTTATCCAGATGGTCAGCTTGATCATTTTGGAGCAATTTAACAATCTTTTGCACTTCGCGTTCGGTTCTTTCCTTGAAGGCGGGAACCCGGTTTGGGGTGCCTCCAAATAAGTGCTTTTGCCAAGTGGTCTGTGCGGTCACAGATATCAATTGGTTCGGCGTGCTGGTGAGGAATTCGCCTTTTTCGATGCCGTCGAGTTGGCGGTCAAAACTGGTCAGATAATCCTGTCTGGCCAGGATGGCGGCATATTCTTTTTCGGCAAAAGAGAAAGCTTCGTGGGCTTTTGATGTGTTAACGCGCAACCCTTCGGCGATATATTTGGATTCCTGGAGTTTGAAGTCATCGCGCTTATCGAAAGCCAGATTCCAATTCTTTTCTTCATAAGCAGCATCGAAATCCTGAGCCAAGGCTCCCAATTTGCGATTTGCCACCACGAGGTAGCGGTCGCTCTTGGTTTTATCACTCTGATAGAGCTCACGGGCATAGTATTCAAAATTGTCTTCGTCCCCACGGGCAAGATGCGTGTCTGCCAAAAGGGCAAGAAAATCAATGGTTCTGGGATGGGTCGGATAGGTCTGAACAAAATAGCTGAGGGTTTCAATTACCTTATCCTCATTTTTTTGATCCCTGTAAATATCAACCGCCCAGAGATATACATCCTGAGGAGTGACTTCCCCGCTGTCGATTGAGCCTGCCTTGACGTCTCTGTGAAGATCCAAATACATGCTGGCAGCACTACCGAGTTTGGCGGGTTCTTTCCTCATTTCTTCAATTAGGTCAACCCTGAGGAGGAAAGCGTAATTGCTGGAAGGGAAATCCCTGATGAACTCGTTTTTCAGAGCCTGGGTTTTGACAGGGTCTTTGAGTTTGTCTTGGGAGATTGACCAGCTTTGATCGTAGAGAGCATATTTTTCGTCCAGGGATGTTTTTTGACGGGCTAAGCCGGTTTTGAGGTCGATGGCGCGGTTGTATTCCCCAGCTTTCAAATAAGCCTCGGAAGCTTGGAACACATAACCCTGGCTGCGGGCCGGTTCATTGGCAAACTTCTCGGAAAGCCGCATAAGTTCTTGGGCAACAGTCAGATAATCTCCCCCTTTTTCCGCTTTTTCATAGTTGTTCTGAATCTGAAGCCGAACAAGATTTTCAATCTCATTCGCATCGGCGGAATCGTTGGCAAAATCTTTGGCAGCGACGTACATTCTTTCAGCTTCAGAATAGTTTGCGGCATTTTCCTCAATCTGAGCCAAATTCAGATACAGGCTTCTGCTGGTGCTTTGATCAAGCCGAACGCCGCTATCCAAAATGGTCATGTAACGAGTTTTGGCAACCTGGGATCGATTCTGTTTCAGCTCCACATCCGCCAGTTCCATCAAAATGGCAGGCGCACCGCTTCTGGCATCAGTATTTGAGGAGTTCACAAGAACAGAGTAGAACTTCAAGGATGCGTCGCGGTATTTTTCGTAAAGCTCATTTCTGCTTTGAGGCAGGCCTGCGGCTGGTTTGAATCCTGATTTATCGAACTGGGGATTCAATTCGGTAAAGATATTCTGGGTGTATTGATAGATTAAACCTTCGTTGTTGAAGTAATCGGGATTGTTTGCAAAGTCTTCATTGTAGGCACGCAAAACTTGGATCGCGTTTTCATAGTCGCGGGGAGTGTTGCGTTTTTCAGCCATCACACTCGCCAAAATGGTGGATGACCTGCGGTTTTGGTTTTTAAAAGCAAGCAGGGATTCCGGACTTTCAAAGAGTTCTTCATAACCCTCGAAACTGGCAATGTGCCCGTCGTAGAGAGTTTTGTGTTCGTCCGAAGCGGAATCAAGAAGGTCATTATAATGGCGTATGCGGATGTGCTCGTAAGCCTCGTGAATAATCTCAAGCTGTTGAGCCAAAACGGGTTCGCCAAGATTTTTGTCCTTCACGTTCTGGTTATACCAAGCTGTTCCTCTGCCATAGTTTTTCTTTATATCATCATATTTTTGATTCCGAATGCGGGCAAGATCTGTGCCGGGACGCAACTGCAAACCGGGAGTATAATAGAGCTTGATGATGGAATCCACCACGGCGGGGTTGGTTAGTTCAAGAGGCGATGTGCGCAGCTTAAGTTCCATAAAATCAATGGCTTGCAGAGGTGCGTCAAGCTCAACCTTGAGCTCCGCGGCTTTTTCCAAAACCAAAGATTTGACCTTGATATCCGAATAACCAGCCATCACAGTGTTCATTTCCTGCACGCCTTTGGAAGGATGGTGGAAATCCAAACCGTCCAGCGCGATGAGAGAATAGGCAATGTTGTCGATGGAATTAATCCGATAATCCTGAGCCAGATATTCATCTCGAATCTTGCTGGTATCGGCGTCTTCCATCAACTCCACAAAATCCTGCAAGGCAAGCTTTAAGGCTGCCTCATCACCTTGGTTCATGTTTACCCAAGCCCTCTGGTAGAGAGCATCAAAGCGATAATCGCTTTTGGGATTTGCCACCAGCACGTCAAAGCGGCGGTTTGCCTCTTCGTAATAATGTACAGGCTGGTCAGCATCGGAACCAATCAAAAAGTTCAAGACGCCAAGACGATAGATGGCCTCATCGTAATATGGTGAATCCTTATATTTTTCAGAATCCGCCAATTCCGTGTAGGCGTTAACAGCCTCGGTGAAATCTGCTTCGCTAAATTTGAGATGCTCGGGACGTTCGCGGTTAGGATAGGCAGCGCGAAAAGCTTCAATCTGGGAATATTTTTCCGCCTTTTTTTCCTCACTGCTGAGATAAGCAATGTTATAGAGAACCCGGTCACGCAGATGAAAATCGGGATTGATTTGCAGAACTCTACGATAATTTGCCAAAGCTTTTTCAGGATTGTCGAGATCCACCGCATATTGAAGTTCTGCCATATTGTAATAGAGAACCGCGGTATTGAGAAGATAACCACCACTGGGTTGTTCCATTGCCTTGAAGCCGGGATTGGCGGTAACAAAGTGTTCATGGCGTCCCAAAAGCTCGGATTTTTCTTGGATGATAGCTTGATATTGAGCGTGTTGTTCAGCCTCACCAATCTGGTCGATGTTTTTCAGGCGTTCCTGTTCTTTGTGATGAACTTTGCGATAATCCATAATCAGATTCAGGAAGTCCAGGTTTGCCAGGAAGGTGGCGTCTACAGGAAAATCTTCCAAGCCAACTTTTTGTACTCTCAGATATTCCTGCTCAATAGCATCTTTTTGATCCTGGGGGAAGTTTTTCTGGATCATGGCCAGCATCACATCTTCGAGATCGGGCAGCAGTTCATCCAGGGTTCTTTTGTCGCGAGTGGTGGCGTAATATTCTTCCAGAAGCTCCATAAAAATGCGTTCTTCAACACTATCATGGCTTCTCCTAATTGCCAGGTAGCGTTCCTTGCGGTTCTGTAATTCGGCAATTTTCTCCAAATATTCCTGGCGCTCGGGTTCCATATCGATATTCAGACTGGCATAGTTTGGATCAGACATAAGTTCATCAATGCCCGCCACGATATCGGTGTAAAGATATATGTTGCGTTCGATATCCATCAGCAGCTTCAGTTCCAAATCGCTGTATCCCACGCTGGCTGCGGTGGGATATTGGCTGATAAAAATCTCATATTGGTTTTCGAAAAAGCGATCGATGAGATCCAAAGTCTTGTTGATGAGATCGGAATAATCTTTCACTGTCTTCAGATTTAAGGCGCCCTCACGGTAGCGGGCGAAAACTGCGGCGTCTGGATCGCTGGGCTCCAGGGAAGCAAGGTATTCAAGATCAATGGGGGGCACGGATTCAAAGGGTTTAATCTGCGCTTTGAATCTATCCAAGGCATTCATCTCTTCATCGGAAATGCGTCTGATGGCGTCGGAAAACATCAAACCAGGAATGGCTTGGAATTCGTTGTAAAGGTCTCTGAGGTCTTCCTGGATTTTGTCCACCCTGTTTTTCAGGGCTTCAGCCCCAGCCTGATCGGGCTTTGAATAGAAAGCTTTGAGATCCAAATCATCTAGGCGCTGAACGATGGCTTTCCTTTTTGCCACAAAAGTATATTTAATCCAGTCCTTGTTTGCCTCGTAGGCATCCACATAGTTTTGAACTCTTGTATCCTCAGCCTCTTCCGCCAATAGGTCTGCCCAAAGAAATAGGTAGGTGGGATAGTAGCGCCCTGTGGAAAAGTTGTTCATGACGTCTTCGAGGAATTCCGCTGCTTCACGCGGGTCGCGTTTTTGAATATGTTCTGTGGCTCTCTGATAAATAAGCAGTTGGAACATCGAGCGGGCATCTTCACCCAGCCTGGGATCTTCCAAGAGCAGTTCGAAATAGGGAATTGCCCTGGGAGCATCCATAATTGAGTAAAAATGTCCCATCAGATACATCAGGTCTGCTTCGTCGAGCTTGTTCAAACTCTCAAAATGAAGCGCATATTCATTGATTGCAGTGTCGATGTCTTTACTTTCCACCAACGTGGGCAACCTATTCATTAAAAAATCCATGGCCGCTGACACTTCAGGATCCGAATAAGCAGCCAAATTAGAGCTTTGTGCCAAGGCTGGCATAATCGATATTATTGTGAATATCAGCAACAGATACAGTTTGATATATTTTTTCATAACCCCGCTCACTTATCGTCCAGAATCTCTTTTCTGCAGAGGCTTTAAACATAATTCAGGATGCAGCTGGGAAGCCGCATCCTGAATCATGGCTTTGACCAAGGGAAATATGTAGGCAGTTGCCTGCACTTTCAAAAAGGGTGTGCAAGCGTAATAATTTATTGGTTCTCTTCTTTGAGTTCCTGCAGCCACTGGCGAAGATCTTCCAAGGCTTTTTGGGCTTTTTGGCGTTCAATACGCAGTAGGCGAAGCTCTTCAAGAAGGTCTTTCGCTTCCGGGGACAGGGTCTTATATTCGTCTCCAGGAGTCACAATTCCCGGTGTGGGAATCTGGCCGCCGGGAGTCACAATGGCCACGTCTCCCGTAGTGGGGTCAGTGGTTGCAACTGGAACCTGGGTACCTGGCACCACTTGCGGCTCCAAGTCTGCCGCTGTGGCATAGAGGCTCAGATTGGGACGAGTGCTGGCGCCTTTTTCGGAGAATTTGTCGAAAAGATAGGAAAGCCCAATGGCCACGCGGTAGTTATTTTCATAACCGTTGCCTTCAGAGCCCTTGGCAAGGTCTTCGACGGCTTGCGCACCCAGACGAACACCAAAATTCTTATAGCTGTATTTCACGCCGGCATTGAAATCTTTT